>JAUMVL010000051.1 GCA_030530185.1 Clostridia bacterium
TTTCTATGAGAGCGACGGCTACATTGGCACTTCGTTCCCATGCGATATCAAGGCGAAGGGTCGCGGAACGCTCAAATATGCCCAGAAATCCTTCACGCTCGGTCTGCGTGCGGCATACGGCCAGCGAACGGTCAAGTATCCGTTCTTTGCGGATTATCCGTTTACCGAGTTCTCTGCCTTTGCACTGCGCAATGCGGGTCAGGATCACGGACAGGCTCGCATGCGCGATGCATTTGTTTCACGGGCGTGTCTCGGACTGAATGTCGATGTGGCAAATTCACGCGCCTGCGTTGTCTATATCAACGGCGAGTATTACGGCCTCTATGATTTCAACGAAGAGCTGAACTCCAAGTATCTCGAAGCGCATTACGGCGTTGATCCGGATACGGTCAATTCCATCATGCGCAACGGCTATATGGCCATGAAGGGAACCAAAACCGAGTGGAAGACGTTTTTCAACGCGGCCAAGAATGCAAACCTTTCCTCGGACGAAAAGTATCGCGATTTTTTGCAATATGTGGACGAAGATTATTTCATCGACTATGTGATCTGTCGCACCTTTATGCTTGAAACCGATACCTTCAATCAAAAATACTGGCGAACGACCGATTTCAAAATCAAGTGGCGACCGATCCTGTACGATCTCGATTACTGCTTCATGAGCGGTGTGAATCGGGATATCATGCATCTGTACTTCAACAAGAGCGGTACGCCGTCCGCGAACGGTTCGCTGACGTATTTCTATATCACGGTTGCGCTGAAAACGAATGCAACGTTTCGTCAAAAGTATGTCGAGCGGTATGTAGAGCTCGTTATGACGCGCTTCTCGGCAGATACGCTGCTCGAACTGTTTGATCGTGTCGTTGCCGAGTATGAGCCCGAAATGCAGCGCCACATTGCAAGATGGGGGACACCGTCGTCGCTCTCCAAGTGGAGAAGCGAAGTGGAAACGCTCCGAAAGAAGGTGGAGCAGCGTCCGTCCGTCGTATTGGAGCAGGTCCGAAAGGAATTCAACCTCTCAAAATCGGAGATGGACGCATTGATTGCAAAGTATAGCCGACAATGAAATCGGCGCTGAACCAAAAAAGAAAGCCCGTATCAAGCGATACGGGCTTCATATTTGCCGTTTATCCGCGTAGAGTGGAAATCATTGCCTTTGGATCGTCAGCACGAAATACAGCGTTTCCAGCGACGAGAATGGTTGCTCCGGCTTCGCGGCATGCGCGTGCCGTTTCCGGATTGACGCCGCCATCGATCTCTATATCGGTCCGAAGGCCGCGTTCGTTGATGGCTTTCCGAAGCGCACGGATCTTTTGCAGCGTTTCGGGAATGAATTTCTGACCGCCGAACCCGGGGTTGACGCTCATCAGCAGAACAAGATCGCAATCCGGGAGCAGATGCAGGCAGGTTTCGATCGGAGTAGCGGGGCAGAGCACAACGCCGCCTTTGCATCCGGCTGCATGAACCTGCTGCAGGACGCGGTGCAGATGGTGTTCAGAGGATTCGACGTGGAAGGTAATCACGTCGGCGCCCGCATCGCGGAACGGAAGAATCCATTCCGACGGATGCTCGACCATCAGATGCACGTCGATCGGGAGCTTGGTGTACGGCCGAATTGCCTTGCACATAGACGGGCCGAACGTGATGTTGGGAACGAAGTTGCCGTCCATGACATCAAAATGAACCCAGTCTGCGCCCCATGCAGCAAGCTTTTCGACATCGGCGCCGAGATGGGAGAAATCCGCGGATAAAATAGACGGTGCGATCTTAATCATATCGATGTTTCCTCCTCAATTGAAACTCTCTCGCAATCGTTAAATATCGCTCATAACGGCCTTTGGATATTCCGCCTGAAGCAACGAGCTCCTTGACTCCGCAGTCGGGTTCGGAATCGTGCATACAGTCGGGATAGCGGCAGGCGTACGGTGCGTCGGCAAACTCGGGATACAGCTTGTTCAGATCGGCTTGTTCGATCAGTTCCGATTCGAACAGGGAGAATCCCGGCGTATCGAGCACGGCGCCGTTCTCATAGGGGAGCAGCTCGGCATGGCGTGTCGTGTGACGGCCGTGCTCGGTCTTTTCAGACACCGCACCGACCGCAAGATGCAGCTCGGAAAACAATGCATTCAGCAGGGACGATTTTCCAACCGCCGATTGTCCGGCAAAGCAGGTGACACAGCCCGTCATTTTGCAGCGCAGCGCATCGAGGCCTTCTTTGGATTCGGCGCTGACACAAAGCGTTTCAAAAGCACGGTAGTCCTCGTGAAACCTTTGCACGATCGCTTCGTCGGCCTGATCGATCTTGTTCAGGACCGGAATCGGGTCGATCCCAAGTCGTTTTGCCTGCAGAATCATCTGATCCAGCAGCAGCCAGTCCGGCTCGGGTACCGATGCCGCAACGACCAAAAAGATGCGATCAATGTTTGCAACCGGCGGCCGAACCAGGATGTTTTTACGCGGTAGGATCTCGGCAAGCAAAGCATATCCCTGGGACTGCCGTTCCCAAAGCACATGATCGCCGACGGTCGGTACCAGATGCTGCCTGCGAAACAATCCGCGCGCCTTGCACGTCACGGTCGTCCCGTGATCGGTCAGCACCTCGTAAAAGCTGCCGATTCCTTTTAGGAGAATTCCGTTTTCCATACTCATTTGGTAAACGTGACCGACTGGGACGCGACGTCCTCATTATTGACCATCAGAATCACCTGCCGCGTAACGGGGTCATAGCAGGTGATCGTTGCGGCGATTGTCGCATCCGTGCTTTCGTACGGACGATCGCTCTCATAGACGACAACACGATAGGGGATGTCGAGGTAGTTGGTCGATTCATACACGATTCGGACTTTGGATTCCTCCGCCGTCGGCGTAAAGGTGAAGGAAACGTCTGCATGATAGCTTCCGCGCGAAGTGCGGTAAATGATCAGGTCGCTTCGCGTCGTATCCTCGGAATCGTCGATCGAATGATCGGTTTGGGAAATGACCGTGTTGGCGACACTGTTGGCGGAGCCCTCCGTTGTGAAGGATACATAAATATCCGTATACCCCGCATTGTGCAGCTGAATCAGGGCATCATCGAGCGTCATCCAAAGCACGTTCGGTGCGCGGCGATTCGTTGCGGACGGAAGGGGAGAATCCGCGATTGGCAGCGGCGTATCATCCGCCTGCATGTCCGTGACAAGGGCGGACGGTGACGCGCTTGCCTGTGGCTGCACATCCTCAAGAACACGCGGCTGACAACTGGTCGTATAAATCAGGATTCCGATGATGATTGCCGCAACCGGAACGAAAACCCCGAGCGCAATCAGCAGATAGATTGAAACGCTGCGCCGGTTCGTCGAAATCGTTCCGTTGGAACGGTCCCGCGCAAGGGTGCCGTTCGGATTGCCGATTGAACGTACCAGATCGGCTCGCATCGCCCGTGCGCTCTCATAGCGGTTGGACGCTTCTTTTTCAAGCGCACGCATCACAATATCGTTCAGCGCGTTCGAAATATCCGGGTTCAGTTCTTTGGGCGGCCGAGGCTTGTCCTGAATGTGCATCAGAGCGATTGTAACGGCCGAATCCGAAGTAAACGGTACGGTGCCGGTCAGCATTTCATACAGCGTTACACCGACGGAATAAAGATCGCTCTCTTCGGTTGCAATCGCGTTCTTCGCTTGTTCCGGAGAGATATAATGCACCGAGCCGAGCACCTTTTTACCGCTGAAGGTTGAAGTCGTCGCCTTGGCTTCGCGCGCGATGCCAAAATCGGTGAGCTTCGCTTTGCCGCGATCCGTTACGATTACGTTCTGCGGCTTGACGTCGCGGTGAATGATGCCGTATTGGTGCGCCATCGAAAGGGCATCGAGAATCTGACACGTGATGCCGATTGCAGTACGAACCGGCAGAGGACCGTTTTGATCGATCAATTCCTTTAGGGTATGCCCTTCGACGTATTCCATGACGATGTACGGCACACCTTCGTACTTGCCGACATCGTAAGCACGTACGATGTTTTCATGCGAAAGCTTCAGAACCGTCCCCGCTTCGCGGGAAAAGCGGCGAAGGAATTCTGCATCATCCTTGTATTCGGTTTTCAGCATCTTGATCGCAACCGTGCGGCGGTTCGTCATGTTGATCGCCTTATAGACGTGGGCCATGCCGCCGGAACCGACTTCCTCAAGAATCTGATATTTGCGATCAATAATCGTTCCGATCATTGCGCATCCTCCGTGTTTTTGACGAGAACCGCCGTGATATTGTCCGTGCTCCCGTTTTCATAGGCTTGCTCGATCATCTTGGCACAGGTTTCGTCCAGATCGGTCGATGCATTCAGCAACGCAATTAGTTCATCCTCGCCGAGGCTGCCGGAAAGGCCGTCCGAACAGAGCAGCAGGATATCATTTTTTGTCCATTCGCAGGAGAACAGGTCGACTTTCACGGAGGATTCGGTGCCGATTGCACGCGTGATCAGGTTCCTGCGCGGATGCGACTTGGCTTCCTCCGATGTGATAAGTTTGCGGCGAACAAGCTCGGCGACAAAGGAATGGTCATGTGATACCTGATGGATCGTGCCCTCGTGGTATTGATACAGACGCGAATCACCGACATTCGCAGCAAGAAATGTATTCGCATTTAGCACCGCGCAGACGAGCGTTGCGCCCATACCGTGCTTGGTTTCGTCCGCGGCAGCCGCTTCAAACACTGCACGGTTTGCTTCGACAAATGCATCCCGGATCACGGCCTCGTCGATCCTGTCGGCGGCGGAAAGCACGCGGTCAAGCGTATCGATTGCAATGCGGCTCGCCGTTTCACCGGCGGCATGCCCGCCCATCCCGTCGGACACGGCGGCAAAGCAGCGGCCATTCCGGTTTGCGATAAGGTATGCATCCTCATTGTGCGGTCTGCGTCCGGTTTTCGTTCTACCCGTTAAGTTCATGCAAAACCCTCCTTCGAAGCTGCCCACAGGCGCCGTCAATATCGGTTCCCATCTCGCGTCGAACCGTCGCAGAGATGTGTTCTTTGTTCAGCCATTCGCAAAACTCATACGCATGCTCGCGGGAGACGCCTTTCAATCCGCGCTCCTCAACCGGATTCAGAGGAATCAGATTGACGTGACAGAGCATACCGCGAAGCCTTGCGGCGAGCGCAATTGCATCGGCATGCGAGTCGTTCGTTTCACCGACCAAGGCATATTCAAATACGACGCGTCGGCCGGTCCGGTCCGCGTATGCTTTGGCAGCGGCAAGCACCTGCTCGATCGGATATGCCTTGTTGATCGGCATAAGCGCGCCGCGAATCTCATTGTTCGGCGCATGGAGCGAGATGGACAACGTCACATGCGGAGCATCTTCCATAAAGCGATAGATTTTCGGCACGATGCCGCAGGTCGAAATCGAAATGTTTCGCGCGCTGATGTTTGGACCGTCCGGTGCGGTGACGCGCTTCAAAAACGTAACGACGTTGTCGTAATTGTCCATCGGTTCGCCGCTGCCCATCAGGACGATATTTGTGACGGTGCGTTTTTTGCCGTCGGCAGGCGGTTCATCCTTTTCGATCTCGGATAAGAAGGAGAGCATTTCACCGGGGCGCAGATTGCGCACACATCCGTTCAGGGTCGATGCGCAGAACTTGCAGCCCATGTTGCAGCCGATCTGCGTGGAAAGACAGACCGTGTTTCCGTAGGAGTAGCGCATCAGCACGCCCTCGACGATGTTGTCGTCCTCGAGTGCAAACAGATACTTGACCGTACCGTCGCGTGAAGAGACGTATTTGCGAAAGATGGTTGCTCCGCCGAACGGGATGGATTCCATCTGTTCACGCAAGGATTTGGGAAGGTTGGACATGTCAGAGGGACGAACCCCTTTTTTCAGCCATTCCGAAACCTGCTTTGAGCGATAGGCGGGCGCGCCGAAAGAACGCATCGTTTCGGAAATTTCAGCGTCATGCATGTCCATCCAGTACATATTATCCTCGTTTCATCGTTGCATGATAGAATCCGTCGATTCCGTCCGCATACGGCAAATATTGTTTTTCTTCGAGCAATTCAAACTCCGGATGCTCCGCAAGGAACGATCGAACCTGCTCCTCGTTCTCGCGTCGCGATATCGTGCAGGTTGCATAGACGAGCGTCCCGCCCGGCTTGACATAGCGAGAGCAAACCGAAAGAATTTGTTTCTGCACGGCAAGGAGAGAAACCATATCGGCATCCGTTTTCCGATACCGCAGATCGGGCTTGTCTGCGAGCAGTCCGAATCCGCTGCAGGGCACGTCGAGCAAAACCGCATCAAACTGTTCGATGGCCTCGGAGCAAAGCACCGAAGCATCCCGGCATTCCGTTTGAGCAGATACATGGAGGCGGGAAAAGGTTTTGTCCATCAGCTCCTTGCGGTGCGGATGCAGCTCCCACGCGACAAGCTCGACGTCGTTTTCGCAGAGGGATGCAAGGTAAGCCGTTTTGCCGCCGGGAGCGGCACAGGCATCCAAAACCCGTTTTCCCTTTACCGCGCCGATACTGCGGCAAATCAGCATGGCACCCTCGTTCTGCACGGTCAGCTTGCCGGAACGGAACAACTCGTTCTGCGTCACATCGAAGCCATCGGAAACATGCAGACAGTTCGGGTCGAGCGCTCCGACCGAAAAGGAAACCGGAAGCGCTTTTTTCAGCTTCTCGGTCGTAAACGGATACTGTGCCCGAATCTGCAAGTCTGTCGGTTTGGCGCCAAGCAATCGTTCGGTATTGCCATATCCGTACTGCGCAACCCATTCCGAAATTAGAAAGGCGGGGTAGCCGTATTGAATGCAGAGCCGTTCGATCGGATCTGTCGGAAGCGGCGGAAGGTTGTCACGGTCACGATCCATTCGCCTCAGTACCGCGTTAACCAGTCCGGAGCTCGCGGATTTGCCGAGCGCCTTGGTCAGCGACACAGCTTCGTTGATGACTGCATGCGCCGGCGTAGACAGATACAGCAGCTCCGATCCTGCAAGCAGCAACACGGTCCGAACCGCTTTTTTCTGCCGCTTGCAGTAATGCGAAAGCACATACTCCACGTATGCCCGATGATCCAATGCCGTATACACAAGCGCAAACAGGAAGGAGACATCTCGTCGGTCCAGCCCGGCAGCGGCATCTTTCAAAGCAAGGTTTGCATACGCACCGTCCTCCGTGATGCGGAACAGCGTTTCATATGCGATCCGACGAATCGTCATAGCAGCCGCTTTCCGTCCAAAGGACATCCGAGTAGATAATTCCTGGCGTCCATGCGCTTTTTGCCCGGCGCCTGGAGGGAGACAATCTCCAAAAGCCCGTCTTTGCATTGTACATACAATCGGCGGTCAACAACGGTCAGCGTGCCGAAGGGGAGCGCGGGGTTGTTCAACTGTGATGGAGCGGTTTGCCAGATCTTCAGCGGTTGTCCGTCAAGCTGCGCCGTCGCTGTCGGCCAAGGATTCATTGCCCGAACGCGATCGTGCACCGCCTTGGATGCAACGTCAAATCGAAGAATGCCGTCCTGTTTGGTAATCAAATGGCAGACGGTCGCTTCGTCATTGTTCTGCGGAATCCGCTTCAGCGTTCCGGATGCAAGGCGATCCAGTGTCTCCGTCAGCAGCTCGGCACCGGCATGGGACAGTTTATCCGAAAGCGTTTCATAGGTGTCATCGGAATCGATCACAACTTCTCGCTTTAGCAGCATATCGCCGGTGTCCATTCCGATGTCGGTAAACATTGTCGTAACGCCGCTTACTGCATCGCCGTTCAGAATCGCCGTTTGGATCGGAGAAGCACCGCGGTATTTCGGCAGCAGCGATCCATGCACGTTGATCGTTCCGTATTTTGGGACAGCAAGATTTTTTGCGCTCAAAAGCTGCCCAAACGCTGCGGTCACCATCAGTTCGGGCATGAACGCTTCCAGCGCGGCAACGCCTTCCGCGGAACGAATCTTCTCAAACTGAAAGACCGGGATCCCATGCTGCATGGCAAGCACCTTGACAGGCGGCGGGGTCAGAACGGCCTTGCGCCCGACGGGACGATCCGGCTGTGTAAAGACGGCAAGTTCTTCGCCACGGTCGATCAGCGCCTGTAAAACCGGGAGGGCAAACTCCGGTGTACCCAAAAAAGCAATGCGCATCGGTTATTCCTCATAGCCTTCCGGCGGGTCGGTCACAAGACGCAGATACACCTTACCGTCGAGATGATCGCATTCGTGAAAGACCGCGCGGGCAAACAGCTCCTCACCCTCATATTCATACAGATCGCCGTTGCGATCATACGCTTCGACCTTCACATAGTTCGGTCGAACGACATACCCACTTTTCCCGGGAAAACTCAGGCAGCCTTCCATGCCGCCCTGCTCACCGGAGGATTCTAAAATTTTCGGGTTGACCATTTCAATCGGGCCGTCTCCGATGTCAATGACAAGGACACGGCGTAAAATACCGACTTGCGGTGCGGCGAGTCCGACTCCGTCCGCGGCATGCATGGTTTCAATCATATCGTCAATCAGTGTGGAAAGACGCGAATCAAACTTTTTAACCTCCCGACAGGGAATATACAGACAAGGATCGTTGTCCTTGCGAATCGTTCTGAGTGCCATTTTGTCGCCTCCGTGGTCGGGACCGGTTTTTCGGCCCGTATAGTTCTTATTATTATACTAAAAAGATTGACCTTTGTAAATAAAAACGCTAAAATTAAAGCAATTCAACCGATAGTAGAGCGTGCTTTTTTGCAACTCAACCATATCTGTTGACCAATTCAACCAATAAGTTGTGGAACAATTGAATCATTTTTGCTATGCTGTTCGCAGATCAACGAGGGAGGATATCGTATGGAACAGGAAAACACGCTCGGAAAACGGATCGCTATGCTCCGCAGGAATCAGGGCTGGACGCAGGAACAGCTGGGGGAGAAGGTCGGCGTATCCGCACAGGCCGTCAGCAAATGGGAAAACGATCAAGCTTGCCCGGATATTACGACACTTCCGCTGCTTGCCGATCTGTTCGGCGTTACGACGGATGAATTGCTCGGACTCAAGCCGATTGAACCACACGTTGTCATCCTGGATAAGGAACCGGAGCGAAATGAAGATCATGCAAATTCCGGTTCATTTGAACTTCGATTGGACAAGGTCGACCCATGGGGCAGCATTTGCATTTGCATCACGGCGATTCTAATCAGCGTGACACTGATTCTGCGCTCTACGACGCCGCTGTTCAATCGGGAAGGCGTCAATGTTTGGAATTATATCTGGCCGATCATCCTGTTTGCCATCGGCATGAGACAAGTCAGAAGGAACATTGTATTCGGCATTTCGGCTATGGCCATCGGTGTCTATGAATTCATCTGGTTCGGTTGGGGCGTTCCGTTTGAAATCAAATGGTATGTGCTTCTTTTAGTAGTTGCTGTTGCTTGTCTTGTCCGGATTCTTCTGAAAAAACTCGGTGTCATTCCCGAAAAGGCAGGGGAGCCGTTTATCGAAGTGAACGGAAAGAAGCCGACGCGGGTTGTCGAATACAGCGATGACGGCATGTTTATGACAGCGGAACTCTCGTTCGGCAGCAATGAGGTTGTGTATCCCTACGATACGATTAAGGGGATGAAAGTGGAAACGAATTTCGGCGATCATCGGATCGATCTGCGCAACATCCGGCACTTTGTCAATGATCCGGTGCTGGAGATCGAAGTCAACTTCGGCAACGTTGTGGTGCTGCTTCCCGATAATGTGAAGCTGCATAAAACCTCCGAAACGGCATTCGGCGCATTCCGTGTCAAGGGCGAGCCTTCTTCATCCGCCGACCAGATTGCATATTTCCGCACAGAGGTGAACTTCGGCAATCTCGAAATCCGCTATCCGAACGCATGAGTTTTTTTGAAGCACGAGCATCGGAGCAATCCGGTGCTTTTCGCATGCAACCTTGCAATTTTGCGCGAACTGTGATACCCTGTAAGCAGCAAACAGGGGAGAGACGGCAATGAAGCAAGTTACCAAAATTGTCATGACCGGCGGGCCTGCCGGCGGTAAAACGACGTTGACAACCAGACTGGTCAAAGAATTGACCGCGCGGGGATATCGGGTGATTATTGCGCCGGAGGCGGCGACGGAGTTGATTTCAGGCTTTGGCATCAAGCCGTTCGGCGATTGCCTGTCTATGTATGAATTTCAGTATTTTGTGGTGGATTCCCAGCTGCATAAGGAGCGGCTTGCGGCGAAGGCGGCCGAGCTGGTGCCGGAGGAAAAGATTCTGATCATCTGTGATCGTGGCGTTCTTGACAACAAAGCGTATGTTTCGCAAGCCGAATTCGATAAGATTTTAGCGCATTTTGGTCTGACCGAACAGCAGGTTCTCGGTGCATACGACGCGGTGATCCACCTTGTATCATCCTCCTACGGGGCAGAATATGCGTATAGCTATAACAACGCCGCACGTTATGAAACGCTCGAACAGGCACGTGAAAAGGAGGAGCAGGCGCTGCTGAGCTGGCAAAAGCATCCGCATCGCGTGATCATCGGGAATTCCTACAACTTTGAAAACAAGATCCGAAAGGCAATGAACGAGATCTATAAGGTGCTCGGCGAGGTTCCGCCCACGCAGAGCGAGCGAAAGTTCTTGATTCGATTCAGCGATCCCGCTGTGCTTTCACCGTATGCGCCGGTCGAACAGACGATTACGCAGTCCTATCTGCTCGGGAAGAACGACGGCATGGAGCGCAGA
>JAUMVL010000319.1 GCA_030530185.1 Clostridia bacterium
ACGCTCGATCTCATCATGCCGAACGTGGACGGGCTGACCGTGCTGGAGCAGCTGCCTGCCGTCTGCGGAGCCGAGGCGCCTGCTGTTGTGATCCTGTCCGAGTTGCGCAATGAGGCAATGGTCCGTCGCTGCTGTTCACTCGGTGCACGGTATTATATGGTTAAGCCGATCGAGCCGGAGACCTTGTACAAGCGGTTGCTGCAAATGCTTGAAGCGGAGCAGCCCAAGGGAGGCATCCTCCCATATGCACAGACACCCAAATCGTTCGATGAAAAGGTGACCGCCATCTTCCTCGTCGCCGGCATCCCCGCGCATATCAAGGGCTATCATTATCTGCGCGAAGGCATTCGCATGGTTTATGACGAGCCGGAGCTGATCAATCGTATCACCAAGGAGCTCTATCCCGGCATTGCGAAGAAGTTTGGCACTTCGGCAAGCAAGGTCGAACGCGCGATCCGCCATGCGATCGAGGTCGCATGGACGCGCGGTAAGATCGAAAACCTAAACGGCCTGTTCGGCTACAACATCTACGGCAAGAACGATAAGCCCACCAACGGCGAATTCATCGCCCTCGTCGCGGACAAGCTCCTGATGGAAGAGCAGAGCAAAAAGGCCGTATAGCGTCTGGGTTTTTCGGGACTGCTAAACCAATGAACGCTATGAAACCTCGGCTGGAATCTGCGTTTGAAGCCTACCAATATTGTAGCGTAAGCCTATGAATGTTGAAGATTGATTGGGTATTAAAATCTTCAAAATGGGGGCATTTATGACAGACAAATCTTTCGATTGGCAAATTGAGGAATTTATGCTCTACTGCCAGAGCAAAGAGCTACGACCGAAAACGATGCAGAGCTACGAACAGGCTCTGCGTCTTTTCGAGCGTTGGTGTAAGGACGAACATAAGATTGAAAATGTGGACGATGTGACCGAAGGTATCATTCGTCGCTATGTGACAGACTTACAGCAAAGGGGCAAATACACTGCCTATTCCAATGACAAGCAGAAGCTTACCAATTTCCCTGAGCGACGGCGTGATTATCGCCAAAAGGTCAGCAATACGACCATTAACAACTATCTCCGCAATCTCAAAGTCTTTTTCATTTGGCTGGATAATCAATACATTCTCGATAAAAACCCTATGAAAAATGTGAAACAGTTGCGGAACAGTCGCAAGCCGAAGGAATTTCTGTCCGACGATAGCTTTAAGAAGCTGGTTAGCTCCTTGGATAAATCGTATTATCCAGAGCATCGTGATTTCGCTATGATTGTGCTGATGTTCGATACTGGGATGCGTTTGGGTGAATGCTGTCGCCTGTTGGTTTCGGACTTGGATATGAAAGGGCATAAAATCCATCTGCGGGAAGAAGAAACAAAAGGACGCAAAAGCAGAGTGGTCTATTTCTCCCCCAAGACAGAAAAGATGCTTCGGCGGTGGCTCCAATACAAAGACAGATTCGCGGAAACAGACTATGTTTTTCCTTCCAGAAGGGATGGCTCTCCTGTGGATGTGTCAGGGTTTGAGTCCAACTTTGCGAGATACCTCAAACGCTTTGGCATCGAAGAACAGGTTTCCCCACATTGCCTCCGCAACAATTTTGCGAAACGCTGTCTGATGAATGGTATGGATATATACACGCTCAGCCGTATTTTAGGGCATTCCAGCGTAACAGTCACAGAACAGGCGTATTTAGATCTGAATGATGATGACTTAGGAATGCGGTATCAGAGCTTT
>JAUMVL010000320.1 GCA_030530185.1 Clostridia bacterium
GTATTTGAATGGAGGGATATTAACTATGTCTATTACAGCAGAAACCGCAGCAGCGCATAAGAATGATCCGGCAGTACTTTGCTGCAGAGCAGAAGCAGGAACCAAGTTGGAACCGGCAAACTTTGAGGATCCGGCAATCTTCCCGGACCTGATCGACACCGGCCTTCTGAATGTTGACGGTGCTTTGAAACTGGGACAGGTTCTGAACGGATCCACCCTGACCAAGACCGTGGACTCCCTGACACCGATCACACCGGACATCGTTGACAAGTACGATGACGATGTTGCAGACGAGGCAGAAGCAGCAACAGAGGATGCAGCAGAGGAAGAAACTGCAGTTGCTCCAACCGTTGGCGGAACTGTTAGCAATGTCAGCATGAAAGCTGTTGGCGGAGTTCTGAAGCTATACATCGGTGAGGGCAAGGATATTGCCATTGAGTTCCCTCTGTAGGGATACGCCAAGGGGATTATTCAAGTAGAATAATTCGGATAAAATAATAATGGACCGTGAAAGAGCCTTGACCGTTCGGTCAAGGCTCTTAGTTTTACCGATATTTCAAAGATGTGAGATCTTTCACGGATTCTCTAAAGGGATTATCCTTGCAGATTTATCACCTTACTGAGGAACAACAAATCCCTTGGTCATCGGATCGTCTGGATCGCAGAACCAGGTAGCTTCGCCGCACAGGTAAGCTGCGCCCTTAACGGTCGGAATAACCGCATCGTAGTCACCAACCTTGGTTTCTTCTTTGATTCTTCCGATGAACTTGGTGCTGATGAAGGATTCATAGGTGAACGGAACATCTACGTCCAGCTCGCCCAGGGAGTGAAGCAGTGCCTGCTTTGCAGAGGTACCGGTTCCGCATGGGGAACGATCCAGCTGAGGATCCTTCGGATCACCAAATACAACCAGGTTTCTCAGGGTTAGCATATCCGGTTCTGGATTGTCAACGGTGGAGTAGTTCTCAACCAGGTCTGCAGTGGTGATGTCCAGCTCAGGATGCTGAATTTCAACTGTCTTGTTAACTTCCTGCAGCGCATAGCTGGAGAAGTCTTTCAGGAACTTTGCAGTATCCGGAGCAACCTTAATGCCGAAGTTCTTCTCGGTGTCTACCATGATGAAGAAGGAACCGCCGAAGGAAATGTCGTAAGTTACTTCCTTGCCCTGGTATTCCAGCTTCAGGTCTTTCTTATATACGAAGGAAGGTACGTTGGTCAGAGTTACGCCGGTTACCTTGCCATCCTTGCAATCTGCAACCAGTGTAATCAGGCCTGCAGGCGCATCCAGCTTGACCGTTGTCTGAGGTTCCTTCATCTCCATGAGTCCAGCTTCCAGAATAACGGTAGCTGCACCGATGGAGCAGTGACCGCACATGTTCAGCCAGCCACCAGCATCCAGGAAGAAGATTCCAAAGTCTGCTTCCGGATTGATCGGCTCACAGAGGATCGCACCGAACATGTCGTGGTGACCACGAGGCTCGTGCATCAGCATGGTTCTGAAGTCATCGTGATACTTCTCCAAGTAATGCTTTCTTTCGATCATGGTATTTCCCTCGAATTCAGGGTGATTGAGGGCTACTCTGCAGTACTCACCGGATGTGTGAGCTTCAATTGTGTGTACGTGATCTGTGTAAAGACCTACGTTCAGTTTTGGTTCTAAAGCCATAACATAACCTCCTTAGAATGGATCGCATTTGCTTCGTAGATGTTAATTAATCTACAAATTGTAAT
>JAUMVL010000321.1 GCA_030530185.1 Clostridia bacterium
GAAGCAGGCGGGTGCGCCAAGTACACAGCGGTTAAAGGTTTTTACAGACTATATAGTGTCTGCTTCCAAGCCTAAAAACGCTGTATTTACAGGACATAACGCTTGAAACATGGTATAATAGATGCAAGGAAAAGCGCAATAAGCCATGAAAAACCATGCATCTGGAGGGCAGGATGTACAAGCGAAAACTGAACCAGATCAGCGTGTTTGAGAATCCGGCGATGTTCGGAGGGATCGCATTGAATCCCGAGAACGAGTGGGTAAAGCTGGCAAAGATCATACCATGGTGGGTGTTCGAGAAGAAATATGCCCAGCAGTTTCCGTCATGCACCGGACAGCCGGCGTGCAGTCTGCGTCAGGCGCTTGGATCGCAGATCATCAAGGAGAAGTATCAGTTTTCCGACGAAATGACGGTCGAACACATTGCGATGAATCCGTACCTTCAGTACTTCATCGGCCTGACAGAGTACAGGCAGACAAGGCCGTTCGATCCGAGCATGATGTCGCGATTCCGGCAGCGACTGACGGCGGAGATGTTGCAGGACGTCAACGATGTAATCACGGGACGCAAGACGGCGGAGCAGATCGCTAGGGAGGCGGAACATCACGAGAGTGGAGATGATAACGACTCTGGGGATGACTGTGGAGGAAACAGCGGAGGCGATCACCCGGAGACGAACGATGCGTCGCGCGATAAACCGAACGAAGGTACGCTGATACTGGACGCGACGTGCGCGCCGCAGGCGATACGTTTTCCAACGGACACATCGCTTTTGAACGAAGCGCGGCAGAACGCTGAAGGGATCATAGATTCACTTCATTCGGCAGGACTCACGGACGGCAAAAAGCCCCGGACCTATCGAGTCATAGCGAAGAAGCAGTACAACGGATTCTCCAAGAGCCGCAAGAAGACCAGGCGCAGTATACAAAACGCCAAGAAGCGGCAGCTCAACTATCTTCGCCGCAATCTGAAACACATTGACGCAGTGATTCAGAACCACCCGGATGAATGGGAGGAAGCCCTGAGTCCGTGGCAGTTGGAACGACTGGTCGTGATCCGTACACTGTATGCCCAGCAGCGTGAGATGTACGAATCGGGCAGTACACGGATCGATGAACGCATCGTCAGTCTCAGCCAGCCATGGGTGCGACCCATCGTTAGAGGGAAGCAAAACGCACCGGTTGAATTCGGCGCAAAGGTCGGAATGAGCGACATCGGCGGATATCTGAGGATCGAGCGTCTCAGTTGGGATGCGTTCAATGAATGCCACACGCTTCAGGGCTCGGTGGAGGCCTACCGCAAGGCCTATGGTCACTATCCAGCACGGCTTCTGGCTGATACCATCTACCGCACGCGGGACAATCTTCGGTACTGCAAAGAACACGGAATCCATCTCAACGGCCCACGGCTCGGCAAGCCGCCCAAAGACCCGGTGATTCGCAAACAGGAGCTTCACCTCGAATGGCTGGAATCGGGAGAACGAGGCGACATTGAACGTCGATTTGGAATCGGGAAGCGGTGCTATTCCCTGGGGCGGATTACCGCAAAGTTGAAGCACACCAGCGAAGTCATGATTCATATGTCTGTTCTGACACTAAATCTGCAGAAGAGGCTCAGGCTTCTTTTGCGCTTCATTTTCGCTCATTTCAGACGTTTGCGGTTCGCTTGACTTGTGCATGAAACACTACTCTACAGATTGGCGGAGTATTGAAAAAGACGGGC
>JAUMVL010000322.1 GCA_030530185.1 Clostridia bacterium
CGGCATGGAGCCGGGGGCGGTCGGCGCGGCAACGCGCGATCCGTTTTTCCGGATGAACTACGAGCTGCGCGAGGTGTTTTCCATGGTGAAAGCATGGGCGCAAACCGCGCGCGGTCTTTCTTGACGCGCTGTCACAGATGTGATACGCTAGAAGCAGAACGAAGAGAGGAGCAACGCTGTGAAACGGGGAACGAACAAGTATCTTCACTGGGGGCTTACTGCTTTTTTTGTGATTCTGGCGAGCATCATTGCCTACGTCGTGCTCAATAATCTGCCGGGCTTCTTTTCTGTGATCTCTAGCTTTTTCGCGATTGTCGCGCCGATCCTGATCGGCGTGCTCTTCGCGTATCTGCTCAACCCGCTCGTGAAGATGTTCGAGCAGGTCGTCGTCACGAGCATGGTGGAAAAAAGCAAGAAGCCGGAGCGTACGAAAAAACTCGGACGCGCGCTTGCCATCCTGTTTGCGCTCGTGATCGGCGGCATCATCCTCTATGGCTTGTTCTATATGGTGCTTCCGCAGTTGTATGAAACGGTCGCCTCCCTGGTGAACAGCCTCCCGTTCTACTTTGAAAAGGCGCGGGCATGGATCCTCGACCTTCTCAAGAACAACGAAAGCCTGCAGGAGTCCGTGCAGAGCCTACTGGACAATTTGTACGACAACGTGCAGAAGCTTCTCGGCGACGACCTCATCACAAACCTCCAGACCGTGATGGTCGGTATGACCAACTTCGGCGTGGCGGTCGTGAGAACGGTATTCAACATCGTGCTCGGACTCGTCGCCTCCGTCTATATGCTCTGGTCGAAGGAGAAATTCCAGGCGCACGCCAAGCGGCTCATCGTCGCGATCTTCCGGCCGCGCACGGCAGACCGGCTCCTGCATCTCGGCAGAGAGGCGAACCGCATTTTCAGCGGCTTCGCGGTCGGCAAGATCCTGGAGTCCATCCTCATCGGCATCCTTTGCTATATCGGCATGCTGATCCTCGGACTGCCTTTCGCCGTGCTGATCTCCGTTGTGATCGGCGTCACCAACCTCATTCCGATGTTCGGCCCGATCATCGGCGCAGTGCCGAGCACGCTGCTGATCCTGATCGTCAATCCGCTGCAGGCGCTGTATTTCGTGATCTTCGTAATCGTGCTGCAGCAGCTCGACGGAAACGTCATCGGTCCGAAGATCCTCGGCGACTCCATCGGTCTGTCCGGCTTTTGGGTGCTGTTCTCCATCACGGTGTTCGGCAACCTCTTCGGTGTGATCGGCATGCTGCTGGGCGTTCCGCTCTTCGCGCTGATCTATATCATCGTGCGGGACACCGTGAACGCGTCGCTCGCAAAAAAGAACAGACCGCTCGCCGCTGACGACTATTACGATATCGAAACAGTCGGAGAGCTTGCCGTTCCGCACGCGGAGGAAGAACCTACAGACGCGCCGACGAAGACCGATACGGAGGAAGCCGCGCCCGAATCCGCCGACGGAAAGCATGCCGAGGGGCATCCGAAAGAATAAAACGCCGCCGGAAAATGAAAATGGGACTTGAAAACGCCGATCCAGTGTGCTATGATGCATACGGAAATCGGATAACCGGGTGTGGCGAAGTTTGGTATCGCGCTTGACTGGGGGTCAAGAGGCCGTGGGTTCAAGTCCCGCCACTCGGACCAAAACCACGGATGCCCATTTGGGCATCCGTGGTTTTTTGCCCTCGTTGCGGGACTTGAAGACAAGCTCC
>JAUMVL010000323.1 GCA_030530185.1 Clostridia bacterium
ATTTCTTCGGTAAATTCGCAGTTTTTCTTGCCCATATTCTTGCGCAATGCCGACTTCATCGCTGTTGCGTCGATAAGCTGAATTTTCCCCTTGCGGCGTTCTTCCTTCTTATTGGAAAGAACCCAAATGAAGGTGCCAATACCCGTGTTGTAGAACATATTCTCCGGCACGGCGATAATGGCTTCCACCAGATCGTTTTCAATCATATAGCGGCGGGCATTGCTTTCACCGCTTCCCGCATCACCCGTGAAGATGGACGAACCGTTATGTACCTCCGCAATGCGGCTGCCGAGAGGCGTATCCTTCTTCATCTTTGCTACATTGTTCAGCAGGAACAGAAGCTGGCCGTCGCTTGTACGCGGGATCATCGCGAGCTGTTCACCGCCGTCCAGATAGGCGTTGAAACGGCTGTCGAGAATTTCTTTTTTGCCACCCATCTTTTCGGCATCGGTCTTCCAACTCTTCCCGTAAGGCGGGTTTGAGAGCATAAAGTCAAACTGCCGGGTAGCATTGCCGTCCAAAGACAGCGTTGAGCCGTAGCTGATATGTTCCGCCTGGTCGCCGTCGCCCTTGAGCAGCATATCCGCCTTGCAAATGGCATAGGTTTCCGGGTTGATCTCCTGCCCGAAAAGGTGGATGGAAACATTTTTGCCGTGCCGTGCCGCCAGTGTCATAAGCCGATCCTGTGCAACGGTGAGCATACCACCCGTTCCGCAGGCCCCATCATAGCAGGAGTAAGTAGCGTCCTTGATTTGATCCGCAATCGGCATAAAGATAAGGTCTGCCATCAGTTCAACAACATCGCGGGGTGTCCAGTGTTCGCCGGCCTCCTCATTGTTTTCCTCGTTGAACTTGCGGATCAGTTCCTCGAAAATCGTACCCATACCATGGTTGTCCAGACCCGGATGCTTGAGAATGGTCTTTTCTTCATCCTTGTACACAGGGTTCGGGCTGAGGTTAACATCCGAAGATATAAATTTTTCAATAACTGCGCCGAGAATGTCTGCCTCAATCATGGTATCGATCTGATTGCGGAACTTGAACTTCTCCAGAATCTCCTGCACATTCGGAGAGAAACCGTCAAGATATGCTTCAAAATCCGTTTTCAATGTCTGCTTCTTCGCACGGCTGGTAAGGTCGCGCAGACGGAACGGAGACGCATTGCAAAAAGCCTGTCCTGCTACATTGCACAGCGCAGGCCACTGGTTATCGATACCTGCCGCGTCCAACTTTTTCTTCATATCCAGGACAGCCTCTTTACTGTCCTCCAAAAGAGCATCCAAACGCCTGATGACCGTCATCGGCAGGATCACATCACGGTACTTGCCGCGCACATAAACATCACGCAGGCAGTCGTCTGCGATACTCCATATAAAACTAACTATTTGATTATGCACCTGATTGTCCATATTTCTTCGTTTCCTTTCTCGCTGTAATAAGGCACCAATGATCAGATCCTGAATAGTATCTTACTAAAGTTTCTACCCGTTATTCTGGACTATTTAGATTTCAACTTATAGGTTCTGTTTCGATTTCCGCCTTCGGCTACAACAATTTCCTCCGCAGTCAGTTCAGAGAGGAGTTTCTTGGCTCGTGTACTCTTGACTCCAAGAAGCGCTGCAATATCGGCACTTCTGGCCGAAATATGATCAGTAAGGTATGCAATGATTTCTTCTTTCTGCCGCGCAGATTTTATCGTCGCTTTTTTATCGTC
>JAUMVL010000324.1 GCA_030530185.1 Clostridia bacterium
CCATCAATCACACAGGAGGATTGTATGGACGAGGAATACAGCCTGGAGCAGGCCAAGGCATATATCATGAACAAATTCACCGAACAGGGTGATTTTCTGATTCTTCCGAGCGATGTGCTCGATGCAATGCTGAACCGGGTCATGGCGTTGGACGAAGCGTTTATGGAACAGTCCGGCGTAAATGACGGCGCGGAATATGATGACGATGCTGCATATGCATATTTGTTTGAAACGATGACGAAGGAATTCCCCGATCAGAAAATGTATTGTATGCGATTCGTAGACGATTATCTCGATTACAGCGAACAATACTTGGACAGCATCGGCGCGATTGAGTGGGAGTAAACCGATTCTGCGAAAAAAATGATGATAACGAAAACGGCGGAGAGAATCGCTCCGCTGTTTTGCATGATGTTGAAAGAAATCGGGTTATCGGATTATGAGAAAAAAAGCATGGACCGGCGCCTTTGCGTTTCTTGTTCTAATGGGTATTGTCAGCCTGTTTTCGGATATGACGCACGAAGGCGCACGGAGTATTCTCGGTGAATATCTGAATCTTTGCGGAGCATCGGCGGCCGCAATCGGATTCGTTTCCGGAGTCGGGGAGCTATGCGGCTATTCGCTGCGGTTGCTGTCGGGATATCTGGCAGATCGCAGCAAAAGATATTGGGCGTTGGTCGTTGCCGGGTATACGCTTCAGGTGCTTGCAATTCCGGCGCTTGCTTTGGTGCCTGAAGAAGGGTGGCTGATTGCTTGCGGGTTGATCGTCCTCGAACGGATCGGAAAAGCAATCAAAAAGCCGGCAAAAAATACCCTTGTCAGTTTTGCAGCAAGCGAAATCGGAACCGGAAAGGGGTTTGCGTTTCAGGAATTCCTGGATCAGCTCGGCGCATTCTTAGGTCCCGTAATTCTCTTCCTGATTCATTTGATAAAAGGAACCGATGCACTGTTTTCCACATATCGGGTCTGCTTCGCGGTACTCGGAATTCCGGCAATTGTTACCGTCGCTTTGGTCCTGCTTGCAAAGGTGCGTTATCCGCATCCGGAGGTGTTCGAGCGAGAGACGGAGCAAAAGCAGCCGTTTTCTATGCGAAAAAGCTTTGTGTTCTATCTGATTGCGATCTGTTTGTTTGCATTCGGCTTTGCAGATTTTCCTCTCATTACACTGCATACGGCAAAGATGCATGCTTTTCCGAATGAAAGTCTCAGCCTGTTATATGCAGGAGCGATGGCGGTTGATGCGGTTGCAGCCCTGTTTTTCGGTTGGCTGTTTGATCGAATCGGATTGAAGGCGTTGGCACTTTCAACGCTTTGCAGCGCTGCTTTTGCAGGGTTTATTTTTCTGACGGGAAATCCGTGGCTGATTGCAATCGGGATTCTGCTTTGGGGTGTCGGAATGGGTGCACAGGAGAGCATCATGAAAGCTGCGGTCAGCAAAATAATTCCTAAATCGATGCGGAGCACAGGATATGCTATTTTCGAGACCTGCTTCGGTGTCGCGTGGTTTCTCGGAAGCTGGATGCTGGGCGCCCTTTATGACATCAACTTGGTCGCGCTTGTAATTGTTTCGACGTCGACACAGATTTTGGCAATCCTTTTTTATCTGCTGAGCATGAAACAAGAAAGGAACGGATAGGGTCGATTCGATCGGGGAACATCGGAAACGGTGTTCTTTTTTCATTTTCCGCAAAGAAGT
>JAUMVL010000325.1:0-692 GCA_030530185.1 Clostridia bacterium
CAGACCGATCGTTGCCCTGATCTACGATTTTGACAAGACGCTTTCGCCCCGCGACATGGAGGAATACACCTTCCTGCCGGGCATCAACGTGGAGCCGGACGCCTTCTGGGGCAAATGCGCCGAATTCTCGCGCCAGCACCAGATGGACGGCATACTGACCTACATGTACCTGATGCAGCACATGGCGCAGGGCAGCGGCATGGAGCTGACGCGCGACGCGCTGCGCGCCCTGGGGCAGGGCGTGGAATTTTTCCCGGGCGTGGAGGACTGGTTTGGCCGCATCCGCGAGATCGGCAGCCGCATCGGCGTGGATGTGGAGCACTACATAATTTCCTCCGGACTTACGGAGATCATCGAGGGCAGCCGCATCGGCCACGAATTCAAGGCCGTGTTCGCCGCCTCCTTCTGCTACGACGCGGCGGGACATCCGGTCTGGCCGTCGTCGGCGGTGAATTACACCACCAAGACGCAGTATCTGTTTCGCATCAACAAGGGCATACTGGATGTGACCAACGACCGCGATCTCAACGCCTTCACGCCGGAATACATGCGCCGCATCCCCTTTTCGAACATGATCTACATCGCCGATGGGCTTACCGATGTGCCCTGCATGAAGATGACGCGCCAGAAGGGCGGCTTCTCCATCGCCGTGCACCCGCCGGGAAAGACCGAGACGGCGGATGATCTGCTGC
>JAUMVL010000325.1:702-1694 GCA_030530185.1 Clostridia bacterium
ACGGATTACACCGCCGGAAGCGAGCTGGAGCAGGTGGTCGCCATGCTGATGAAGCGCATTCTGGCGGCCAGCGAGGTTTCCATGGCGCATGCGCTTCAGGTGCAGCGCGCGCATCGCCGCCGCGGCAATCTGGATGCGCCGCTGGATATTCCCATGCGGCGGGGCCTGGAAGATGAAGAAATGGAATAAGGAGCTTGGGAAAATGATACGCGATCTCAGGCCGGAGGACCGGCAGCAATACCTTGAAATGGCGCACGATTTTTACCATAGTCCGGCGGTGCTGCATCCGGTTCCGGACGCCTGCCTCGAGCGCTCGTTCGACGAAATGATGCGCTCCGGCGACTATATGCGCGGCCTGATTTTTGAAGAGGACGGCCGCACGGCGGGCTACGCCGTCATCAGCAAGACCTTCACGCAGGAGGCCGGCGGCCGCGTCGCGTGGGTGGAGGAAATTTATATCCTGCCCGAGTTTCGCGGGCACGGGCTGGCGCACGAGCTCTTCGCCAGCCTGCGCGAGCTTGAGCCCGCCGCGCGCTACCGGCTGGAAATAGAGCCGGACAACCTGCGCGCGAAAAGGCTCTATGCCGAAATGGGCTTTTCCAGACTGGACTATGAGCAAATGGTGATGGACGTCTGATGCTGCTTTCGAGCTGCTCCGCGCGGCTTGAGCGGAACGCGGGCCCGAGCCGCAGTCCGGCGCGTTTCAATCTGAGAAAGGTATGATCGCTCAGGCCGCTGTGCGCAGCTTCATTTTATCAGGAGAGCGGCGTCAAAATTTCGATACAGAGCTGTATAAAACCGGCGCAAACAGCCGACGATAGAGGCATGATTTCCTTAAATCGCAAAGGGGGAGCTGAGCCTTGATTCGTCGGTTTTTTTGCGCGCTGATCGCGCTTATGCTGGCGCTCTGCTGCGCCGCGCGCGCCGGGGGCGTGTACGATTTGATCCGTTTGCAGGTGGTGGCGGAGGATGATTCGCCCGAGGCGCAGGCG
>JAUMVL010000326.1 GCA_030530185.1 Clostridia bacterium
TCGATTGCAGATGTGTTCTTTTAGCGGGTTATATGCGCTTCAAACTCAATGCTTCAACGATTCTGAGCAAACCGGAAACGAGAAATAGGTATCCGGAAACGGTTCGTCCGCAAGAACGAAATGCCACCATTCACAGTCGATCGGCAAAAACCCGTTGCGGACCATCGCATGTTGCAGAAGCATCCGGTTTTCGTACTGTTCGTCGGTAATGCTGCGACAGTCGGGATGCGACAGCTCGCCGAAGAAATCGAACGGACCGCCCATATCGACCTCCTTGCCCGTCCGCATGTCGAGCAGGGTCAAATCGATCGCGCTGCCGCGGCTGTGACTCGATTGCTTGGCAATATAGCCCTTTTGGAACAGCTCCTGCTTTACCAGGTCGGGATAAAAATACGGCTTCATCCGCACATCCTGATCTTCAATGCCCCACAGGATAAAATGCTTAACGGCCGTCGTCGGGCGATAGGCGTCGAACACCTTCAGCCGATACCCTTTTACGATCATCTCACTGCTGACGGCCTTGAGTGCGCGGGCGGCTTCCTTGGTCAAAAGCGCGATCGGCTCTTCATAACCGTCAATGCGTTCTCCGATGAAGTTGTAGCTGGAGTAATACCGGATCTCCTGAATGATGTGGGGGATATAGTCGGACAACAGAACGAAGTCTGACGCATCGGTAGGCAAAGCGTTTCGACTCATGTAGGAATTCAACCTCTTTCTTTGATCGGTTGGGATGGCCGGAAAATCAGAACAGGGCACCGTGTTTTCCGGCACGGTTTCTATTATACCATCTGAAAGGAAGGCGCACAAGACCCGCTCTTTCACAATGAACGCAGCCAGGTTTCGATAAACACGCTTTCGTATGCGTGGGCCTGCGCACTTGGGTGCGTGTTGCGCGGCGGCGCAACAGCAAACTGTTCGGTACGCAGATTTCGTACGGACTGCGCGATTCGTTCATTGGTGGAACGCCCCATAACGGGAGTATGTGCGTCTCCATTCAGATCAAGGTATGGGATGCCCCATTTTTGCGCAAGCGCAATTTCTGCTTTGCGGTAGTCATCCGTTTCACAGCCATTGGAGACAAGGATTCCGATATGCGCGAACGGATGGTGCAGGATCAGGTATTCCAGTACAACGTTCCACGCGCCGTAAAACGTATCGATTTGGGTATCGTCGATCGTCCCAAGGAGGATCGTTCCCTTTTTGATTTCGCCGTCGTCACCGGTGGAGCGAGGACGGTGATGGCTGTCATTGATCCCGAAATACAGCGTGATATAGTCCGCATCGGAATCGATCGATTGGTACAGCCCACCAGAAAATGTGTTGGTAAAGTCTGCGTCCGACGGCGTCGCCATCGTCATGCCGCCGACCGCAAGGTGCTGGATGATCATTCCGTTGCGTTCGGCAATCAGGTTCGCATATGTTTTTCGCTTGCCGGCAAACGGACCGTCCCCAAATAACGGCTCGCCATCCGGAGACCCGGAAAAATCACCGTTTGTAAAGCTGTCCCCGCATACGGCCCATTTTTTCCCAAAAAGAAGATTTTCGTTCATATCGCTGAGTCGTTCCTTTTTGTACATTCTGAAAGAAAACGGCGATTCGGCAACCGCCGATACCAGTATTGTAACAGATGATCGGAGAAAAGACAAGGAATGCAAAAGCCGACGAACGAGAAAAGGAAAGAAGCATAAGAAAA
>JAUMVL010000052.1:0-9406 GCA_030530185.1 Clostridia bacterium
CCACGCGGGGGCGTGGATTGAAATCGTTTGAATTTAATAGGACATGCGTGAGTGAGCGTCGCCCCCCACGCGGGGGCGTGGATTGAAATCGTTGGGATTTTAACATACCCTCCGTTCTCGATTGTCGCCCCCCACGCGGGGGCGTGGATTGAAATCCTGTGACGAGCAACCGACACTCGTTGCGGTCGGTCGCCCCCCACGCGGGGGCGTGGATTGAAATGTCGAACTCGCGACGGACACGCTGCACGGACGGATGTCGCCCCCCACGCGGGGTCGTGTTTTCATATTTGAAATTTCATCAGCTTCCTCCAGTCGAAAAATGGTCGCCCCCCACGCGGGGGCGTGGATTGAAATCATCTTCAACCCCCCGAAAATATGCCATTGTGTCGTCGCCCCCCACGCGGGGGCGTGGATTGAAATTATCTGCACATCGTGAGCGAGGGCATGGGTGACGGTCGCCCCCCACGCGGGGGCGTGGATTGAAATATGAGGTCTACTAAATTATAAACCGTGTGCGCTTGTCGCCCCCCACGCGGGGGCGTGGATTGAAATATTCTGACCCGCGATACCGTCACGGGTGCGTATCGTCGCCCCCCACGCGGGGGCGTGGATTGAAATTAACCTCCTTGTTTTAAATAGCGTTTCGGGGGAGTCGCCCCCCACGCGGGGGCGTGGATTGAAATGACCAAACCAACACGGACAGGCTATACCTTCCAGTCGCCCCCCACGCGGGGGCGTGGATTGAAATTTGCGTTGTTTAACACTTGCGAATACTGTTTATCGTCGCCCCCCACGCGGGGGCGTGGATTGAAATTTGATAACAATTCCGGTCGGGCGGTTCTCGATGCGTCGCTCCCACGCGGGGTGTGGATTGAAATGGTTTATTAGAACAGAAAAACAACTTCCAGACCGGTAGTGATCCCACTCGATCAAGAATGGAACAGGCTGCCCATTTATATCATGATTGTGATGAAAGGAAACATTTGCTTGTAATATTGATGTTGACAAGTTAGAGATACTGTGATATGCTTCTACTTGTAATGATAAACATTACAAGAATTCCGGGGAGGGCAGCATCATCGGGGAGAAGGACGTTCGCGTTTGTCTCGCCTGCGACGGCTGCAAGCGTCAGCACACCCCGAACTGTGTGCAAAAGGATGACTTCACTGCGCTGATCCCAAAGTTCGATGCATGCAACGCGATGCTGATTCTCGCACCCGTACACTGGGATCAGTTCCCCGCGCAGCGTAAGGCGTTTTGGATCGCACCTATTCGTTTATGGACTTCACCCAGCCTGATTTCTCGATGGCGGGTCGCAAGGACAAGAAGATCGGCGGTTATTTCTTCGCAGGATTCGGACCGGCCGATGTTTACACCCGGATGGTGGAAACCAACTTAAAGAGCTTTGCCACCGCCGGATTTACCGAAGCCAAGGCACACGTTGCCGGAGATGCCAATGTACCGGGCAGCATTCCGGAAAAGTCTGAGGAATTGAAGGCAGCCGACGAGATGGTGGAGTGGCTGCTTGCCTGACGGAAATCCAAAGTCGATTGCAGTGAGGAGGACGATGCAATGCAGATAACAAGCAGATTTACGATCGCGGTGCATAGTATCACCGCAATCGACTATTTTCATAAGGATTTTCAGGTCACGAGCAACTTCCTTGCGAAAAGCGTAGGGGCGAATCCGGTGATCATCCGCAACGTCATGGGACAACTGAAGAATGCGGGAATCATCGCAATTACGCAGGGAAAGAGCGGGATCGAACTCCTCAAACCGATTGACAAGATCACGTTTTATGATGTTTACAAGGCGGTGGATTGCCTGGATGAGGCGGGACTGTTTCATTTTCACGAGAATCCCAGTTTCGAGTGCCCGATCGGCAGGGTGATCCACAGCGCAATGGATGACAAGCTCCAAAGCGTGCAGGACGCGATGGAGCAGCGGCTTCGGGAAATCACCGTGGCGGATGTGATGAGGGACGCTGTGAAGGAGATGCAAAATGAACCGGACGCAAAGTGAACGACTGGATTATCTGGTGGAAGCATTCAAAGCGGATTCGATTGTCTCTCAGGACCTTCCGACCCCGCCGGACACCGCGGGAAAGCGGCGGCTGCTTCGCTCGCTGATGAATGTCCGAATGCCGAAGAGCCTCCCGAATGCGGTGCTTGGGGTGCAGGACGAATATCTTAAGGAGCGCATCCAAGAGAACGGGATCGTAACGCTCTCGGATATTCCGGTGATTCGTGACGGATTGTCCATCTGGCAGGGCGATATTACAAGGCTTGCCGTGGACGCGATTGTGAATGCGGCGAATGCGCAAATGCTCGGTTGCTTTGTCCCGATGCACACCTGCATCGACAACTGCATTCATACCTTTGCGGGCGTGCAGCTGCGTGCGGAATGCGATCAAAAGATGAACCGGCTTCGGGAACAATTCGGTTCGGATTACGAGCAGCCGACCGCCGTTCCGATGCTGACGGACGCTTACAACCTTCCGGCAAAAAAGATCGTGCACATTGTCGGTCCGATCGTGTATGACAGGCTGACAAAGGCGTTGGAGAACGATCTTGCCGATTGCTATCGGAACACATTGGAGCTGTGCGCAGAGAACGGATTGCGCTCGGTGGCGTTCTGCTGCATCTCCACCGGGGTGTTTCACTTCCCGCCACAGCGAGCCGCCAAGATTGCGGTGGAAACCGTTACCGCATGGCTGCGGGAGAACCAAGGGAAGATGGATAGAGTGATTTTTAACGTATTCAACGACAGGGATCGGAGTCTTTATGAGCAGCTTCTTTCTTAATCAGCCGAACGGCTATCTGGAAACGATTCAAAAAGGGATTCATGCGTTAAGAGGCTTTGAGCGCGCGATTTCGTACGGCACCGGCTCCCGCCGGGAGAACCTTGTAAGACTGCGAAAGGAACTGACCGAGGCGGACGCAGTCGTAATCGGCGCAGGCGCGGGACTTTCCACGTCTGCCGGGTTTGTCTATGACGGGGAGCGGTTTGAACGGTATTTCTTTGATTTTATCCGGAAGTACGGCTTTCGGGATATGTATTCCGGCGGATTCGGCCCCTTTGCGAGTGAAGAAGAGCGCTGGGCATACTGGGCGCGCTACATCTATATCAATCGCTACATGGACATTCCCAAACCGGTTTACAGTCAGCTTTTTGACCTTGTTCGGGAGAAGGATTACTTTGTAATCACGACCAACGTGGATCACTGCTTTCAAAGAGCCGGATTTGACAAAAAACGCCTGTTCTATACGCAAGGCGACTTTGGCCTGTTCCAGAGCGTTGATCCCGGGAACGGCAAAACCTATGAGAATGAAGCATGGGTTTTGCAGGCGATGGAAGCGCAGGGCTTTGCAAAAGACGAGAACGGATTTTTCTGCGTTCCCGAGAATAAAACGCTGCGAATGGAGCTTCCGAAAGAACTGGTTCCCAAATGCCCCGACGACGGCAGCGATATGACGACGAACCTTCGCGCCGATGATTCCTTTGTGGAGGATGAAGGCTGGCACAGGGCGTCTGCCGCCTATTCCGAATATTTGCACAGCCATCAGAACCGTCACGTGCTGTATCTGGAAATCGGCGTCGGGATGAATACGCCGGTCATTATCAAGTACCCATTTTGGGCGCTGACCGCAGAAAATCCGAATGCGGTTTATGCCTGCCTGAATTTTCATGAGGCGTTCTGCCCGAAGCAGATCGAAAACCGGTCGATCTGCATCGACGGGGATACGGGCGAGGTGCTTGCAGCGCTCGCCGCCATGCAGAAGGAAGCATAAAAACCGTTTTGCCACCGAACCGGACATTCTGACAGAAACCAAAACAGACGATTGTTTGATCGTCTGTTTTTATGATGGTGTGCACTATTCAAGCGAACCTGCAGTTATTTGGGTTTTATGGATTCCTCTGATTTGTCGGAAAGCCCGTATCGGTCTCCGCATTTTTGGAGACGATCCTCTTCTTACAGAAATTTACCGGTGACACTCATGGGATTGCTTTGAATCTCTTCCGGTGTGCCGCAGGCTACGATTCTGCCGCCCTGCTCGCCGCCGCCCGGTCCCATGTCGATGATATAATCGGCGCTGCGGATGACATCCAGATCGTGCTCGATGACCACGACGGTTGCGCCGTTGTCGATGAGCGTCCGGAATACCTTAAGCAGCGTCTGTACATCCAGCGGATGCAGCCCGATCGTCGGTTCGTCGAACACAAAGACGGAATCGTTCTGCAGCTTGCCCATTTCACTGGCGAGCTTCAACCGCTGCGCCTCTCCGCCGGAAAGGCTGGGCGTTTCTTCTCCGAGCGTGAGATAGCCGAGCCCGAGGCTTTGCAATACCTCCAGACGGTTATGCACGAGCTTCATATCCTTGCAGTAGCCCAATGCGGTATTCACATCCATTGCCATCAGTTCCGGCAGGGAGCAGGACGCTCCTTCTTTGTTGACGTACTTGATCTGCCACGCTTCTTTTGTATAGCGGGAGCCTCTGCATTCCGGGCAGGGGATGTCCACATCCGGCAGGAACTGAATGTCCAGATTGATGGAACCGGTACCGTCGCAAACCGGGCAGCGCAAATCACCGGTGTTGTAGGAGAAATCGGGCGCCTTTCTGCCTCTGTCCTTTGCGTCCTGTGTGCGGGCATAGATCTTGCGCAGCTCATCGTGGACGTTTGCGTAGGTGGCGACGGTGGAGCGGATGTTGATTCCGATCGGCGTCGCGTCAATCAGCTTGACGTGGTCGATGCCTTCCGCTGTCACGCGCTTGACATGCGGCGGCATTTTTTCACCCTTCGTAACGGCATCCAGCGCCGGAACAAGGCTTTCTAAAATCAGCGTTGTCTTGCCGGAACCGGAAACGCCCGTCACCACGGTCAGCCGACCCTTCGGAATATCCGCTTCCAGCGGCTTTACGGTGTGCAGCGCATCGGTGGAGATATGGATTTTGCCGAGGGCAAACAGCTCCGAAACGTTTGCTTTTTTGCGCAGAATCGGATGATCGTCTGACAGAAAGGGACCGATGCGCGACGCTTTGTTTTCAATAATCTCCGGTACGGTACCTTGTGCGATAACCTGCCCGCCGTTTGCGCCGGCTTCCGGTCCCATCTCGATGATCCAGTCCGATTCTTTCAGAATCTGCGCGTCGTGATCGACCAAAATGATCGAGTTGCCGTCCGAAACAAGGTCATGCATGACCGCGTTCAAACCGACGATATTGGAAGGATGCAGACCGATGGACGGTTCATCCAGCACGTAAAGCACGCCGGTCGTCCGGTTCCGTACGGCGCGCGAAAGCTGCATTCTTTGGCGTTCGCCGGTGGAAAGCGTCGAAGCCGCCCGGTCGAGCGATAAATAGGATAGTCCCAAATCGAGCAGCCGCCTTGCAGACAAGCGGAAGGAAGCGCAGATGCTTTCCGCCATCAAGCGCATTTCTTCCGGAAGCGACTGTGGAACGCCGTCCACCCATTCGCATAGATCGGATAGCGGCAGCTTGCATACGTCCGCAAGGGACAGCCCTCTGATCCTCGGCGCTCTTGCCGCCTCGGAGAGCCTTGTTCCGCCGCAGTCCGGACAGACCTCCTCCTTTAGGAACTTTTCCACGCGCTTCATGCCCTTTTCGTCCGTCACTTTGCTCAGCGCGTTCAGCACGGTCTGCGTCGCACTGTAGTAGGTAAAATCCATCTCCGCAGCGGTCACACTGTCCTTGTTTTTCTTCGGCGTATAGAAAATATGCTTCTTCACCATCGGACCATGCAGGACGATTTCTTTTTCCTCGTCCGTCAAGTCCCGATAGGGCACGTCCGTTCGGACGCCCATCGCACGGCAAACATCGGTCATCAGCGACCACATCAGGATGTTCCACGGAGCGACGGCGCCGTCGTCGATGGTCAGAGATTCATCCGAAATCAGCGTGCTTTCATCTACGGTGCGCACCGTGCCCGTACCGCCGCAGCACTTGCAGGCGCCCTGGCTGTTAAAGGCAAGCTCTTCCGCTCCGGGCGGGGCAAAGGAGACGCCGCACGTCGGGCAGATCAGGGGATGATCCGCCGCCACATCCATCGTCGGCGGGCAATAGTGTCCGTTCGGACAGCGATGGCTGGCAAGTCGGGAGAACATGATGCGAATGTTATTGAGAAGCTCGGTACCGGTGCCGAAGGTGGAACGAATGCCCGGAACGCCCGGCCTTTGGTGCAGCGCCAAAGCCGCAGGAACGTAGCGCACGTCGTCCACATCCGGCCTGGCCGCTTGCGTCATGCGCCTTCTGGTGTATGTGGAAAGGGATTCCAGATAGCGTCTGGACCCCTCTGCGTACAGCACGCCCAGGGCGAGAGAGGATTTTCCCGACCCGGAGACACCCGCGACCCCGACAATCTGATTCAGCGGCACGTCCACATCAAGATTTTTCAGATTGTGGACCCTTGCGCCTCTGATTTCGATTTTCCCGGGGGTGGTATGTTTCATCGATTTGTTCTCCTTCCGAATGTGTGAATGATTCCACTTTTTGATGCTATTTGATTCCTTGTTCCGTCAGTCGATAATAAATGCTGTTTGCCGGTTCATCTCCCTGCCGGCATCCGCTGTTACGCTTTTGGCGGGATCGCAGCCCCGTAACAGAGCAGGCTGCCGTTCGCATCGAGGACGCTTTGGAACATTTTTCTCCATCTTGAAACAAATTACAGTATTTTATTATTATATCGTACCGCGCATGTTTTTTCAATTCCTTCATAAAAAAGCCCCGCCGATTCCCGAAGGGGAGAACGGCGGGGCGGGAGGAGAAGCCGCTTACGCGTTGGCTTTTGCCTTCTTGTTCTTTTTGACTTTGTGCTTATAGTTTTCGGGGTGCTTGTTGTCGTCGCGCTGGCGCAGAACCATCCAGACAATCGCGGCGATTTCCAGCGCGAGCACCAAAATTGTCAGCACCGTGATCGCGGTTTTCCAAGCGGGCGCAGAGGTCTTTTGATAGGCGCCGGGCGCCATGCCCTGCATCGCGTTGGAGTTTACGACCGCGTAGCTGAGGTTATGGATCGCGTTTCGCATGGCGCTGCGGGCAGTCGGGCTCGTGTAATCGGAGATCGACCACATCGCTGGCATCGCCATGCAGAGGTAGGTGTCACAGCCGGTACGGAGGCAGAGGTCGCGCAGGTTGTCGCCGTTCCACACCCAGTAGTCGGAAACGACCACACCGCTAAAACCCCATTCGTTCCGAAGAACGTTCACAAGCAGATCGTAATTTGCATGACCGACAATCGTGCCGACGCAGTTCTGCGCAGGCATGACGGCTTTCGCTGCACGGACCACCTTTTCCGCCATCTTGCCGTTTTCGTCGGTATAACGCAGCGTGGACCTGGCTTCCTTGATGGCAATCTCGAACGGCTTCAGATACAGGTCGCGCATCGTCTGCTCGTCCGCCCAGAAGTTGTTCAGCGCATCACGCTTGGTATCGGTATCGCCGAGCGCGAAGTGCTTGAGATAGCAGAGCATTCCCTGGTCGCCCGCGCCGGACACGACGGCAGCCGCCGCCTTGCCGGACAGCACCGGATCCTCGGAATAATACTCGAATACGCGTCCGTTGAACAGACTGCGGTGCAGGTTGATGCCCGGGCTGTACCAGCCGTTGATGTTGTTTGCCATACTCTCCTGACCGACCGCCGCGCCGATCTCATAGAGCAGCTCGGTGTTCCACGTTGCCGCCATCAGCGGCTGGAACGGATAGGAGGCGGATTGCGTCATGTCATAGCCGCCGTCGCCTGCACCGTTGACTTTGAGACCGTTCGCGCCGTCCTCGTCTACCGTGTTCGGCAAGCCGATGGAGTCGATCCCGAAGGTCGCGTACGCATCGCCGCAGAAGTTCAGAATGATATTGTCCCGATCCGCGTCCCAATCAATTTGATCCAGCAGCGCGTCCCACTGGGGATCGTTGTAATCCAAGCCGCGCAGATCGGAAGCAACGAGTCCGTTTTTGGCTTTGCTGGTCGGTTCTGTCTCTGCGTAGACGATACTGCCCGGTACATTGCCGAAGTTCGGATCGGTTGCGGGGTCGAAGGTCGTTTCGATGCCGAGCAGATCAACAAAGCGCTGTTCCAGTTCCTTGGTGCGCCCCTCTGCGGTCTTCGGCTGCGTGCCTTTCCAATCCGCACGGGAAAGGATCGTGGACTGGGCGTTCATGTAATCGGATGAGACCTGGAAACGGTTCGTCGCCGCTACGAATGCGCCGTTTTGCGGTACGCCGGTCGGGTTGCCGTCCGCGTCCAAAATGCTCTGCGCGTCCTTTTCGGTTTGACGGATATGTGCGTCGTCGCTGCCGTCGTACCAGATCGTTTCCGCAACGTTCAGCGCTTGTTCCGCTATCACATCATGGCTGTTTTTACGAAGCGAGATCGCATAATCGCCTGCCTCCAAAAGGTAGCAGCCCTTCGATCCGTCGGGATTTTCGTGGGTGTAGCAATACGCGGTCAGATCGTCCATCGTGAACGAGAGCGTCAGCGTTTCGTTTTCGCCGGGGTTCAGCAGCCGGGTCTTATCGAATGCGACCAGCTGCACGGCGGGCTTTTCGATCTTGCTTTCAATATCCAGATCGGTGTACGGTGCGGAGAAATAGAGCTCGGCAACCTCCTTACCGGCGCGATCGCCGCTGTTGGTGATCTTGACCGAAGCGGTTACGTTGTAACCGTCGCTTTCCAGGGAAAGCAGTTCCTGCGTAAATTCGGTATAGGACAGGCCGTAGCCGAACGGGAAAATCACGGCTTCGTCATAGTTGAAATCCGGATCGACGAGGGCGGCTGTCTCATAGTAGCGATAGCCCATATAGACGCCCTCCTGGTACTCGGTGAAGAAGCGGTTCGTTCCGCTGCCGGAGAAGCTGCCGGATACCAGCGGCACGTTGGAATAGGTGAATTCCCCGATGTTCTGATAGCTCGGATCCTTTGTAAAATCGCGTGAATAGGTATCCACGGTGCGGCCGGAGGGGTTGACCTCGCCGCAGAGCAGACTGCCGAGCGCGCTCATGCCGCGTTCACTGGGATGTCCGATCCACAGGATCGCGTCACATTCCAATTCACCCTCCACCACGGGGCCGAGCTCCAGCGGCGCGGAGGAAACGAGGATCAGTGCCACATGATCGCAAACCGCCTTCGCCGCGCGGATCGCGCCCTTTTCGTTTTCGGACAGCGCGAGATAATGCGGCGTACCGTCTGCATAGGCGTCCGGCTTTTGATCCGAACCTTCCTGTCCCGCACGGGTCACGAACACAAGACCGGTCGAGCCGGAAATCGGCGCCATGCCGTCATAGATCGAAGGATTGTATTCATACAGGAAGCAGTTGCCGCCGAGCATACTGCCCGCTTCGCCTGCGGGACGGGTGCCTTCCGCCGCGTCAAGCGTTTCCACGGTTGCGGCGTC
>JAUMVL010000052.1:9416-10313 GCA_030530185.1 Clostridia bacterium
TGGGGCGGGTGTTTTCGTCGCTGATCGCAAACACCGCAAGTCCTTCTGCAGGGGTGATCGGATCAAGCGTCCACTTGCCGGAACCGCCGCTGGTCAGCTGTCCGTAGATCGAGTTTTGGTATGCGTACCCAAACGGAACGACCGTACTGCCTGCGTCGATCGGCAGTGCGCCGTTGTTCTTCAGCAGCACCGCGCCCTCTTCAACCACGCGCCGCGCGACAAGATAGGATGCTTCCTTGGCGTCGGTATTCGAGGTATACTTTACGTCGTAGTAGTTTGCATCCATGCCTTTGGCGGCGTCCGGGACGATCAGCGTGGTCGTTCCCTTTCCGAGATAGGTTTCGAGCATCGTTCCCGCCATCGACACGGCAACATTCAGCAGCAAGATCACAACCAAAAAGATCGCCATGAACGGGATCAGGATTTTGCGTAAGGTCTTGTTTGCCATTTTGCGCTTTTTCTGTTCCATAGTCTCCTCCTTGGATTTTTTACACGATCAATATAAAATAAGAACACACCCCCGACAAGGGATGTGTCCCAAACTTGCGTATTTTGTCCTAAACTTGCATCAGGCGGGAATCGGGATAATCACCGCGAGATGGAACATATCGTCCACCGTGATCGTTGCCTCGCCGCCGTATTTTTGCGCAATCCGGCGAATGCTTTTGGTGCCGAAGCCGTGGTTTTGCACATCGCTCTTCGTGGTGTCCGGAAGGCCGTCTTTCAGCGTCAGCGTACCTTCATAATAATTGTCCACCGTGATTACGAGCATATTGCGGTTCTCGCGCACCTGTAAGCTGATGATGCGGTCGGCGGGATCGGAGAGCTTGGACACCGCCTCGATCGCGTTTTCGATCGCATTACCAAAAAGCGCGCAAAGGTCGCCGGCAGATAGGA
>JAUMVL010000327.1 GCA_030530185.1 Clostridia bacterium
TTGGCCATCGAGCGCACCTTGAATTCGTTCAGCGAGAGCGCATTTTCCTTGAGCCGGTCAAAGCCCGCCTTGCCATACACCTGCACATATTCGTCGGGATCGAGGTTGTCCGGGAACGAAATGACCCGCACCTCGAGCCCCTCGGACTTCAGAATGTCCAGTCCTCGCACCGTGGCGTTCTGCCCCGCCGCGTCGCCGTCATAGGCGATGTAAACGGTCTCGACAAAGCGTTTCAAAAGCCTTGCCTGCTGCTGTGTCAGCGCCGTCCCGAGCGACGCGACCGCGTTGGTCACGCCCGCCTTGTACAGACCGATCACGTCCATGTACCCTTCGGTCATAATCAGGTCGGTCAGCTTTTCGTTCTTATGCAGATACAGGCCGTAAAGATTGTTTCGCTTGTTGTAAATCGGCGTATCGCCGGTATTGATGTATTTCGGCTTATCGTTGTTCAGCTCGCGCGCGCCAAAGCCCAGTACCTGCCCGTTCGTTCCGATGATCGGGAAGATCATCCGTCCGCGGTAGGCATCGTAAACGGAATTCTTGTTCTCGTTGTATACCAACAGCCCCGCGTCCAGCAGCTCTTTTTGCGTAAAGCCCTGCTTGGTCAGATGATTTTTGAGACGGTCCCAGCCGTCCGGCGCATAGCCGAGTCCGAAGCGCTGCACGATCTCGGACGAAAGCCCGCGCTTTTGGGCGTACTCTCTGCCGGGCTTTCCGAGCTCGGGATCTAAGAAGCATTCAAAGTAAAACCGCGCGGCAGCCTTGGTCGCCTCATACAGCCGGTTCTTGTGTGCGCGAAGAAGCTGCATCTCGCGGTCGTTCACCTCATGCGGCATTTCCATGCCGACCCGGTCGGCCAGGAACCGGATCGCCTCGGGATAGGTCAGCCGTTCGATATCCATCACGAACTGCACAACCGTTCCGCCCGCATGACAGCCGAAGCAATAAAACAGCTGCTTGTCCGGCGAAACCGAAAACGACGGCGTCTTTTCGCCGTGTAACGGACAGCAAGCCCACAGCTTTCTGCCCTTGGGCTTGAGTTCCACGTATGACGAAATCACCGATACAATCTCGTTTTTGGCAAACAGCTCATCGAGCCACGCCTGCGGAAATGCCATATTCTACCGTTTGTTTTCGCTCTTTTCGCCGCATCAGATGCCGTCCCATCCCTCCGGGACAAAGATTCGCTTATAATCGGCGATCGCATAGTTGTCCGTCATGCCGGACAAAAAGTCCGCCACCGCGCGCTCGGCGCCGTCCTCCTCGACGATGCGCCGGTAATCGACCGGCATCTGCTCGATGTTGGCAAGATAATGCTCATACAGCCGTTCAACGAGCGCCTTGGCCTTGACCTCCTCGCGCTTGGCGACCGGATTGAGATAGACGTTCTCGAACATAAAGTCCCGCAGCACCTCGAATTCGGCGGCGTACTCCTCCGAAAAGCGAATGACCGGGCTGTCCAGACTGTTTTCGACGAGGTTGAGAATCAGGTTGTTGATGCGCTGCGAATGCGTCTCGCCGAACAGCTGTCTGCACGAAGGCGGGATCATCTGCTCGGTCAATACGCCGGCCCGGATCGCGTCGTCGATATCGTGATTCAGATACGCGATGCGGTCGGCAAACGAAACGACCTTGCCCTCCACGGTTGCGGGATGACCGCTGCGCTTGTGG
>JAUMVL010000053.1:0-2981 GCA_030530185.1 Clostridia bacterium
GACGCAGGAAAACATGGAAAAGCTCAAAAGAGGCACCCTGGACGAAACCACCGGCAGAATTGACCCCGCGCTTGAGAATAATACGTTCGGGTATTTCTATTTCTATTCCGTACGCTGTTCCTTCCAGTCCTCTGAATTTCTTCTTGTGCTCGGAACGGATGCTTCCAAGCTGGATATCCAGATTGCTGCTCTTAAGGATGTATCCATCGTGCTGAGCCGTTCCGCCATTGGAAACGACGGCTTCCTGTTTGCCGTCAACCAAGAGGACAATTCCTTCCTTTACTACGAAAACGGTTCCGAGGTTTTAACCGGGCTCGATGCCTTGCAAACGGGTCTTTCTCAAAAAGCGCTGCAGGATGGATACGCCGGAATCGAAACCATCAACGGCACTCGGTATTACTGCGTCTCGCGTACTTTCGGAGACAGTATCGTAATCTGTGCGGTCGCGGATACCGGCGAAATCTATGCCAACAACCACTATGTGCTGTTTTGGTCGATCACCGGCTTTGTTCTGGTTATGCTGCTGTGCCTCGGATATGCGATTATCGTTCGAAACGACTTTGTCCGCAAAGAGGTCAAAACGGACAAGCGAATCTTCCATTTGAAAAACGGAGCAACGATCATTTTCGATCGTTCCATTTTCCGTAAGATCTTCCCGCTGACGATCGCCGACGCCCTGTTGATCTTCGGCATTTCGTTCTATACGCAGACGCTGCTGGAGATCTCCGAAAACATCGAAACATCGATTGTTGCGATTGAAGAGGTCGGCGGTCGATATGCCGAGAGCATGGAAAACCGTGAAATCATTCAATCGTATTACAACAACCGGTTTTCGGCCAAAGCAAAGCTGATTTCCTACATTCTTGAGGAAGATCCCTCCGTCCTCAATCTCCCGTCGGATCGATACTATTCGGTCTATGACGAAAACGGGAACCGGCAGTTTCTTTTGGACGACGAAGGAAACCGCTTAAAGTCCATCTCCCTGTCCGCACGGCTGCAGGAGCTTTGCGACGACAATGATCTCGAATCCATCTATTTATACGATGAAGACGGGCATACGATCGCCACGAATAAGGCCGACTGGTACTTTATCATCAGCCATAATCCATCAGATCAATCCTATCCGTTCCTTGATGTGCTCGACGGAAAATGCGACACCTTCGTGCAGGAGCCGATGGTCAGCGATCACAAAAGCATCAGCCAGTATATCGGCGTGGCATTTCTATACTACACAACCAAGGATGCGGATGGAAACACGCTGTATGTTTCGCGCTTCGACCATGAGCGTCCCCTTGAGTCGAGCGCCGATGCCATAACCATCACCCCGCACCGCGGCATGCTCCAACTCAGTCCGAAGGAAGAACTGGTCAAGAAGCTGCTCGCCTCCACAGAGGTCGATTACATCTTCTCGTCCGATATGCTGAACGGCGGCTACATGACCCTGTTTGACGGAAGTGCGGACCATATCTGCCTGTACTCGCCGACGGAAGCGCGAATCGGCATGAAGGCGGAAGAGATCGGCATTCCTGGCAAAGCGTTCTCCGGCGGCGACTATTACGGATTCAATCGCATAAACGGAATAACGTATTTTCAGTTCTTCCGGTACTCGGACGGCTATTACATCGCGACAGCCATTCCGCGCAGCAGCATGTACCAGTCCCGCACCGTCATCTCCCTGTTCACCGTTGTCACAAGCCTGATCCTGATTCTGATCCTTTGCGGCACCGTCACGTTTACTACCGAGGAGGAGGAGCAGCTCTACGCGATGATGAGCGATACCGAAGCCAAGAAGGGCCTGGATTCGACCATTTTCAATATTGTGCTGCCGTCCGGGCGCAGGATTACGACAACCAAGGCTGCCGCCCGATGGGACAACAGTTCGCTTTCATGGAACGAGCGCAGCCCGGAGCAAAAGCTTTTGTTGTTAATCAGCATCCTTTGCGGGATCCTGATCTTGTATGTGGTCATTACCGCCATCGGCGCGCAAACGCTGTTCGATGAGGGATCCATCATCCGCTATATTCTGAGCGGTGACTGGGACAAGGGGTTGAATATCTTCGCATTCAGCGCATGTGCGCTCGTGATGATCTTCACCGCCGTAGCGGTTTCTCTGATTCGCATTCCGGTACGGATCATCACCTCCATTCTCGGATCGCGCAGTGAAACCATCGGGCATCTGCTGCTCTCCGTCATCAAGTACGGCGGCGCGATCGGTGTGATCTTCTATTGTCTGTATCTGGTCGGCGTGGATTCGACAAGCCTGCTTGCCAGCGCCGGTTTGCTGTCCCTCGTCATCGGCCTCGGTGCGCAGAGTCTGATCAAGGATATCCTTGCCGGCATCTTCATCGTTTTCGAGGGTGAATTCCGCGTCGGCGATATCGTTACGATCGGCGGCTACCGCGGAACGGTTATGGACATCGGTCTTAGAACCACCAAGATCACCGGCGCCGACGGCAACATCAAAATCTACAGCAACAGCGAAATTACCGGCGTTCTCAACATGACCAAGGAGGCCTCGGTTGCGATCTGTACGATCAGTATCGAATATGGTCAGGATATTGACTATGTGGAAGCAGTTCTGAAGCGCGAGCTGCCGCTGCTTCAAGCAGAAAACAACGCAATCCTTGACGGACCGACATATCTCGGCGTTTCCAATCTCGGTGAAAGCGGCGTCGATCTGATGATTACCTGCAAGTGCAGCGAGCACGACATCAAGGGCGTCATCCGCTACCTGAACAAGGCCCTGCTGCAAATCTTCTATCGAAACGACATCAACGTCCCGTTCCCGAACGTTACGGTTTCGCAGCTGGATATGTCCGATCGAAAGACCGTCGCCGATCTGAAGGAAGCGGAGTCGCAGGCCGGTGCACAGCAGCGTTAGCCAGCCCAATCCCCGCTTGTCTCTGTTTCCGTCTTTACTTTTTTTCGGATTTCACGTATACTGAAAACAATAAAATCTTAACAGGAGGCTCAAATGGAAC
>JAUMVL010000053.1:2991-6559 GCA_030530185.1 Clostridia bacterium
TCAATGCATGGACCACATACAGTGAACAGGAAGAGCGTCAGGTCATGGACTTCGGCAAGGCCTATCGTGCCTTTCTGGATCAGAGCAAGACCGAGCGCGAGTGCGCCGCAGAAACGATCCGCCGTGCCGAGGCCGCGGGTTATCGGAATCTGAACGACGTTGAGGCGCTGCATGCCGGAGACCGCGTTTATGTGAATACGATGGGAAAGGCGGTTCAGCTGTACATCATCGGAAAAGCGCCGCTCGAAGAGGGCATCAACATCATCGGCGCGCACATCGACAGCCCGCGTATGGATCTCAAGCAAAACCCGCTGTATGAGGACACCGACCTTGCTTACCTTGACACGCACTACTACGGCGGCATCAAAAAGTATCAGTGGGTGACGCTTCCGCTTGCGCTGCACGGCGTCGTTGCCAAGAAGGACGGCACCATCATCCCGATCGTGATCGGCGAGGACGAAGCGGATCCCGTCATCGGCATCTCCGATCTTTTAATCCACCTGTCGCAGCAGCAGCTCGATAAAAAGGGCAGCGTTGTCATCGAGGGCGAGGATCTGGATGTGATCGTCGGCGGCAAGCCGCTGAAAGATGCCGAAAAGGAGCCGGTCAAAACGGCGATCCTTGCAATCCTGAACGAAAAATACGGCATAGAGGAAGAGGACTTCCTTTCTGCCGAGATCGAAGTCGTTCCCGCCGGGAAAAGCCGCGATTTCGGTCTGGATCGCAGCATGATCCTCGGCTATGGACACGACGACCGCGTCTGTGCGTTTGCACAAATCGAAGCAATGCTGAACATTGCACAAACGCCCGATGTGACCTGCTGCTGCCTTTTGGCCGACAAGGAGGAGATCGGAAGCGTCGGCGCGACCGGTATGCGGGCGCACTACTTTGAAAATGCAATGGCTGAGATTCTGGATAAATGCGGTGTCTACAGCGAACTGAAGCTGCGCCGCGCGCTCAGCAACAGCCGGATGCTTTCGTGCGATGTCAGCGCCGGTTACGACCCGTCCTATGCATCCGTATTTGAAAAGCGAAACGCCGCCTACCTCGGCCGCGGCGTCTGCTTCAACAAGTATACCGGTTCCCGCGGCAAGAGCGGCAGCAACGATGCGAATGCCGAATACGTCGGCAAGCTTCGTGCGATCATGGATGACAACAAGATCTGCTTCCAGACCGCCGAGCTCGGCAAGGTCGATGTCGGCGGCGGCGGCACGATTGCCTACATCTGCGCCCTCTATGGGATGAATGTGATCGACAGCGGCGTTGCCGTGCTCTCGATGCACGCGCCCTGGGAGATCATCAGTAAGGCCGACCTGTACGAAGCGTTCAAAGCATATCATGCATTTTTGCTGCACGCGTGAGTATCGCTCCAAAAACACGAAAGCTCCGAATCGAATCGGAGCTTTCTTTTTTGCGAAAGGAGATTAGTTCAGCCGATCAAGCAATTCATACAAAATCCGATAAAGCTGCACCGCATCCTCGTGTGGGAGCGGAATGCATGCACCGACCTTGGCGGGGATCTCCGCACAGGCAGCTTTCAGCTGTGCTCCGGCGTCGGTCAGTTCGACGAGCAATACGCGCTCATCCTCCTTGGACCTGGTGCGCACCAGATACCCCTTCTGCTCCAATGCCTTCAACAGCGGCGTCAGCGTACCGGAATCGAGATACAGCCGCTTGCCGAGCTCGCGCGCACTGATGCAGCGCGTTTCCCACACAACCATCATCGTCACGTACTGCGTATAGGTCAGGCCCAGCGGGTCGAGATACGGGTGGTACTGCTTGATGACCTCGCGCGAGGCGGCATACAGCGGAAAGCACATCTGCGCTTCCAGCCGCAGCGGATCAAACGTCGGTTCTTCCATCGTCTTCAGCCCGCCATCTGCTGCTCTGCAAGCGCTGCTGCGTGGACGGCCTTCGCCAGCTGATCGGCGCACGAGGTCGGGCGCGGCCCGCAGGTGTTGCCGAGAAGCTTTTCTTCAATCTCGGCGGCGGTCATGCCGTCAACCAGCTTGGAAATCGCCTTGAGATTTCCGTTGCAGCCGCCCGTAAAGGCCACGTTGGAAACAATCCCGTTGTTGATATCCAGATCAATCTGCACCGAGCAGACGTTTCTCGGACGATACGTATACTTCATTACAAAATTTCCTTTACCTTTTCCTCTATTTTTTCGGGTGTGACCGTCGGCGCAAACCGCTCGATCACGTTGCCGTCCCGATCCACTAAAAACTTCGTGAAATTCCACTTGATTGCGCTGCCAAGCACGCCGCCCTTTTGCTGCTTCAGCCACGTATAGAGCGGAGCTTCGTTCGCGCCGTTGACTTCGATCTTCTTGAACTGCGGAAACGATACATCATATTTCAGCTTGCAAAAGCTGACGATCTCCGCATCCGTACCCGGCGCCTGGTTGCCGAACTGGTTGCACGGGAAGTCCAGAATTTCAAAACCCTTTTCGTTCAGCTCCCTGTACATCTTTTCAAGGCCCTCATACTGGGGCGTGAAGCCGCAGCCCGTCGCCGTGTTGACGATCAGAAGCACCTTGCCCTTGTACTGTTCCAAAGAGACGTCGTTGCCGTTGGTGTCTTTCACCGTAAAATCATAAAGTCCCATGTTGTTGCCGTCCTTTCTATTGGGTTAAATTCAATTGAGTTAAATTGATTATATCCCTTCAGACGGAATTGTCAATCCCTGTTGCGAAAAGTTCACATTCCGGCAGATTTCAGGAATAAAGCCTTTTTTGCGCCGCGCGAACCTCGAAGTAGACCTTGTCAGCATCGATCGTTTTGTACGTGCCGTTTTCGTAAAGTACCTTTCCGTCTACCATCGTCATGCAGACATCGCTGCCCTGCGCAGAATAGAGCAGCGTCACGAGCGGATCGAACGACGGCACCAGGTGCGGCGCGTCCATATTGACCGCAACAATGTCGGCCTTCTTCCCGAGCGCAAGCACGCCCGTATCGTCACGGCCCTGCAAAAGCGCACCGTTTCGCGTTGCCATCTTCAGTACATCCGCAGCATGGATTGCCGTGGGGTCTGAAGCGTATCCATTGTGAATCAGCGCAGCAAGGTGCATTTCCTCGAACATGTTCAGATTGTCGTTGCTTGCCGTGCCGTCTGTGCCGAGTCCGACGTTCAACCCGCCTTGCAAAAGCTTTGGCAGGCGCATAAAGCCGCTGCCGAGCTTCAGATTGCTCGATGGGTTATGCACGGGGCTGACGCCATATGCCTTCAGAATTTCAATGTCACCGTCCTCCAGCGTCACACAGTGCGCCGCCGTTGTCGGAAGATCGAACACGCCGAGATCGCGGAACCATTCGGTCGGCGTTTTCCCGTATTTTGCTTTGCAGGCCTCGTGTTCCTTAACGGTTTCGGACAGGTGGATATGCATCCGCATTCCGCGCTTGCGGCAAAGCGCGGCGTATTCGCGCGCAATCCGCTCCTGGCACGTATATTCGGCATGGATCGAAGCGTCCACCCGGATGCGTCCGTTGGCCTTGCCGTGCCATGCATCGAACAGTTCGAGCGACTCCTTGGCACGATAGCTGTCCGCCGCCGATTCATTCGGATCGAA
>JAUMVL010000053.1:6569-10234 GCA_030530185.1 Clostridia bacterium
ACAGGTGATCGGCCGTGCGAGGTTGACCTTCATGCCGCTTGAACAGCACAGCTCCGCCTCGGTTTCGAGGTTGTAGTACATATCCGAATACGACGTCGTGCCGGTGCGCAGCATTTCCATCTGCGCCAGCGCATTGCCCGCCGCCATATCCTCCCTGGTCATGCGATCCTCGACCGGGAAGATCGCCTCGTTCAGCCATCGATCGAGCGGCAAGCCCGCACCAAGCCCGCGCAGAAGCGTCATCGCCGCATGCGTGTGCCCGTTGACAAGGCCCGGAATCAGCAGCGCGCCGTGCAGGTCCTTTTTTGTCCAGTCGCCCTGCGGCTCCTTGTCTCCAAGGTATGTGATCGTATCGTCCGTAATGCCGACATACGCCGGATCCAGGTGCCGAAACCCGCCGTTTCCATCGTCTATCAGCGCCGAGCAGTTCAAAAGCAGCTGCTGCATCCGTTAAACCTCCATTCGTCCGATGATTGTTTCCACATAATCTGAAAAATCGCCCGCAATCAGCGCGCCGACTTTGTCGATCTGCTCGCCCGAAATCGGGGCGTCCGAAACGCCCGCCGCCATATTGACCATGACGGAAAGGCCAAGAAGCGGCATATGACAATGCGCGGCCGTGATCGCTTCGGGCACCGTGGACATACCCGCCGCGTCGCCGCCAAGGATACGAGCCGCTTTGATCTCGCTCGGGCTTTCAAACTGCGGCCCCGGGAAAAAGAAGTACACGCCCTCATGTACGGTCACGCGGGCGTCCCCGGCACAGTCCAGCGCGAGCCGGCGAAGAGCAGGCGTATAAACCGCAGAGATGTCGGGAAAACGCTCGCCAAACTCCTCTGCATTCGGACCCATCAGCGGGCTGTCTCCAAACAGCTTGATGTGATCGGCAATCACCATGACGTCGCCGGGCTGATAGGAAAGATTGATCGCGCCTGCCGCATTGGTTAAGATCGTCGCTCTGACGCCGAGGCAGTGCAGCATCCGGATCGGGATGCTGAGCTGCTCGTAGGAATACCCCTCGTAGCGATGAAATCTTCCCGATAGGCAGACAACCTTTTTGCCTGCCACAGCGCCGAGGATCAGCTTTCCCGCATGCGAAGGCGCGGTTGAAACCAAAAAGTGCGGAATGTCCCGATAGTCGATTGTGATCGGATGCTCGATCCGATCCGCAAACGGACCGAGGCACGAACCGAGGACGACGGCAATCTCAGGGGCAAAGCCAATTTGGGACTTGATATAATCCGCAGCGGCCTTGGCGTGCTCAAATGCGGCGCTCATGCAGACACCTCCCAAAGTCGGTTTTTTTCATTGTATCACGAAGCACGAAAACGGGCAAGAAAAAACTGTTTACCATTGATTTGTCCTTGTATGTGCAGCACCTGCATCCCCCACGCGAAATCAAGCGGAATGTGTCTTGCAATCGCATCGCCCGCCCTGTATAATAGCGACATGGAACACTTGCTTACATCCTTTGAAACCGTAATGCCGCTGCTGATCATGATGGCGGTCGGCATGCTTCTGAAGAAAGCCAAGGTCGTCACAAAAGACGTCTTTTTGGTGATCAACCGCATCGTGTATTACGTCGGCCTGCCGTGTCTGATCTTCAACAATCTGATCAAGGAGCGCAATGCGCAAAGCGATGACTGGCAGGTCGTCGTGCTCACGCTGGGCGGAACGCTGCTGCTGTTTATTCTTGCATGGATTCTCCTGCCGCATTTCATTCGGGATCCCAAGCGACGCGGCGCAATCACGCAGGCCTGCATCCGGTCCAATGACGCGATCTTTTCGCTGACCGTGGCGGCTTCCATGCTCGGCGAGGGCAATTTCGGTTTGACGATCTTTACGGCAGCCCTCACTGCGACGCTGTACAATCTTTGCTCGATTCTCACGCTCGAAATGAATCGCGGCGGCAAGATGGATTTGAAATCGTTCTTCAAGAATCTGCTGACCAGTCCGGTTATCATTTCGGTTGTGATCGGGTATCTGTTCCAATTTACGGGCTGGGAGCTGCCCGCTGTGCTGCAAAAACCGATCGTGCACTTTGCAAACATGGTCCCACCGCTCGGATTTTTGGCGCTCGGCGGCATCCTGTCGTTCCGCTCGGTGCAAAAGAACCGCAAGGCGCTTGCGTTCATTCTTGTAACCAAGCTGGTCGCGATCCCGCTGCTTTTGACCGGTGCCGCCGCGCTCTTGGGGTTCCGCGGTCTGCGGCTTTTAACGGTGCTTTTGATTACCGCCGCACCGACCGCCATGTCGAGTTATCCGCTTGCGTCCGCGCTCGGAAGCGATGCAGAGCTGGCCGGTGAAGCCGTGGCAATCACGACCGCGTGTTCGCTGCCGACGGTGTTTCTGTTTCTGACTGCATTTGGAGGATTGTTATGACGGAGCGTTTGTATTTACAGGACAGCATGCTGTTTCAAAACGAGGCAGTCGTGACCGCGTGCGAGCCGCACCAAGATGGCTATCGCATTGCGCTCGACCGCTCGGTTTTTTTCCCGAATAAGGGCGGTCAGCCCTGCGACATCGGCTCGATCGGCGATGCCGCGATCGTTTCCTGTGACGAAGACGGCGAACAGCTTTGGCACCTTGCGGATCGTCCGCTGCCCGTCGGGGCGCGGGTGACGGCAAAAATCGACGAAAAGCGGCGCTTTGACATCATGCAGCAGCACACCGGCGAACATTTGCTCTCGTGGTGCGCATGGACGCTGTTCGGTGCCGTCAATGTCGGATTCCATTGCGCGCTCGATTATGCGACGCTCGATCTCGATAAACCGCTCGCGCATGCGCAGATTCTGGAAATGGAGCGCCTTGCCAACTCGGAAGCCGCCAAAAACGGCGCCGTTACGGCAGCCGAATACGCAACCGAGGAAGCGCTTGCGGCATCGGGCGTTGTGCTTCGGAAGCATTCCGAGGGGCTGACTGCACCGATCCGCGTCGTTACGATCGAGGGCAGCGACGCCTGCACCTGCTGTGCGCCGCATGTCCACCGTGCGGGCGAGATCGGACAGCTCAAGATCGTCGGTGAACTGCCGTATAAGGGCGGTATGCGGTTGACCTTCCTCTGCGGAATGCGCGCGCTTGCCCACGCGCAAAGCACGCAGGACGCGGTTGACACGATCGCGCTGCGGTTTTCGACGGGCCGCGACAACGCGGTTTCCGCCGTTGAGAAGCAGGCTGCTGAACTTTCGGATGCAAAAAAGGAGTTGAAGCAGGCGTATGCCGCGCTGGATGAATACGTTGCGCGGGAACTGATGCAAAGCGCCGAAGCGGTTCAGGGAACGGATGTGCTGGTGACGCTTTTGGAATCCGTGGATGCAAAGCGGCTTCGCGCGCTCGCACAAAAGACGCAAACAAAGCGTTCCCTTTCCGTCCTGTTCTCTGCGGTCAACGACACCGTGTACTACGTGCTGTCGGCCAACGGGCTGAAAAACGATATGGGTGAGCTTTGCAAGGTCGTCAACGTTGCGCTTGGCGGCAAGGGTGGCGGAAGGGGTTCGCTTGCTCAGGGCAGTGCGCCAAAAAAACCCGACCTAAACGAATCGGTCGCGCAGCTGAAGCAGTATTGCATGCAGATTGTCTGACAGTATTCCGAATTCCGTGGAATAACGATGGGGCTGTTAAATAAATGTACCAGGACATTTGCGGCAAAAGAACGGAAAACAATA
>JAUMVL010000054.1 GCA_030530185.1 Clostridia bacterium
GGCCTGTCGCTGGGTTTGATGTGGCTGTTTCGGGACGTGTTCGGCCTGGCGGACCGGTGGAACGGATGGGTCGGATCAACCGGATTCGGCCGCATCGTGACCGGAGAATTCTTCTGTACGATCCTGTCCTCCGGCCTTGCGCTGATTGCAAACTTTATCGGAAACAAGCTGTTCGTGTTCGGTGCGCGGAAGGACGAGCCGAAACAGGATCGCTGAACCATTGCGGGGGAGGGGAACGCAGGATGCTGTCCAAGGTGCAAAGCTATGGACTTTCGGGGCTGAACGGGTTTTTGGTCACCGTGGAAGCGGCGGTTTCGACCGGATTGCCCGAGTATCAGACAGTTGGGCTGCCGGATGCCGCGGTCAAGGAATCGCGCGAACGCGTTCGGACGGCGATCGTGCATTCCGGGTTTCCGTATCCGATCGCCAAGATTGTCGTCAATCTGGCGCCGGCCGATCAGCGCAAGGAGGGAACGCTGTACGACCTTCCGATCGCGCTTGCCGTTTTGACGGCGGCGGGTACGGTTCCGGCCCTGCCCGCGGGGAGCATTGTGCTCGGCGAGCTCGCGCTCGACGGCGCGGTCCGTCCGGTCAGCGGCGTTTTACCGATGCTGATCGACGCGTTCAAACATGGGTATGACCGGTTCTATGTCCCGGCGGACAACGCCAACGAGGCGGCTTACATCGACGGCGCAACCGTATTTCCGGTTTCGTCTCTCGGCGAATTGGTGCGCGCCCTGCAGGGACGCAGCACACTTGAAACGCGTCCCGTGCGGCACTTTGAAAGCGGACAGAGCCGGGCGCGGTTCGATTTTGCAGAGATCAAGGGGCAGACGGCGGCCAAGCGCGCCGCCGAGGTTGCGGTGGCCGGCGGACACAACATTCTGCTGTGCGGCACGCCGGGCTCCGGCAAGACGATGCTTGCTCGTGCGATCCCGTCGATCCTGCCGGAAATGACGTTTGAAGAGGCGCTCGAGGTGACCAAGATCCACTCGGTCACGGGCGCCATGAAGGGCTCTTTGGGTTTGATTACCGAACGCCCGTTTCGCGCGCCGCACCACGGCGCAAGCGCGTCGGCTTTGATCGGCGGCGGCAGCAAGGCGCTGCCCGGCGAAATCAGTCTGGCGCACAACGGGGTTCTGTTTTTGGACGAGCTTCCGGAGTTTTCGCGCGATGTGCTCGAATCGCTGCGGCAGCCGCTTGAGGACGGCGAGGTGACCGTTTCCCGTGCGCTTGCGACGGCGACGTACCCCGCACGGTTCATGCTCGTTGCGGCAATGAACCCGTGCCCGTGCGGCAATCGCGGTTCGCGCACCAAGCCCTGCACCTGCACGCCGACGGCGATCCGAAAATACGCAAGCCGGATTTCCGGCCCGCTGCTCGACCGAATCGATCTGCATATCGAGATGACGGAGGTCGGGTATTCGGAGATCACCGAGCGCCGTCCCGCAGAATCGTCCGAGACGATCCGTGCCCGCGTGACGGCGGCGCGGCAGCGCCAGGCCGAGCGGTTCAAAGGCGACGGGATTCGCACCAACGCCGAGATGACCGGTCCGCTGCTGCAAAAATACTGCACACCGAGCGCGGAATCGGAAGCAATGCTGAAGCAGGCGTTTACGAAACTCCGGCTGTCGGCTCGCGCGTACCAGCGGGTGCTGAAGGTTGCCCGGACGATTGCCGATCTGGACGGGAGCGAGTCGATCGACCCGCGGCACTTTGCGGAGGCCATTCAATACCGTAGCATGGAGCTGCTGAAAAATCTGTAGGAAACGGGGGCGTACGATGACACGGGAACAACGCTTATGGCTGTGGCTGAACTACGCCACCGAACACAATCCACGCCTGTTCTATGCGCTGCTGCAGCGCTTCGACGACATCGAGGAAGCATATGAGGCAGCGGTGCATCGCGAGCTTGACGCGTTCGGCGAGCTGACCGATTCGGTCAAACACCGTCTGCTGACGGCATGTGAGGAGCGGTTTTTGGATCGCTACACCGGATGGATGGAAAAGAACGGCGTGCGCATCACAACGCCCGAATCCGACGACTACCCGACCCTGCTTGCCGAGACCGAAAACCCGCCGTCCGTGCTGTTTTATAAGGGCACGATGCACGCGGACCTGCCGTTGCCGATCGCGGTGGTCGGAACCCGGAGCATGACCGATTACGGCAAGGAGGTTGCTCGGCTGTTCGGCGAGCAGATCGCCGAGCACAACGGCACCGTCGTCACGGGGCTTGCCGCAGGCATCGACAGCTATGCGGCGTGGGGCGCACTGGACTGCCTGATTTCGGATTACCCGGTGATCGGCGTGCTGCCGTGCGGCATCGATCAGGTCTATCCCGCCGGGAACGAGGCACTGTACGAACAGGTGATCGAGCACGGCTGCATCATGACGGAGTTTTTGCCCAAGACCGTGCCGCAAAAGTACGTGTTTCCGATGCGCAACCGCATCCTGTCCGGCCTGTCGCGCGGCGTACTGGTGATTGAGGCGGGCGAGCGGAGCGGAACGAGCTTGACGGTCGAGCATGCGCATGAGCAGGGGCGCGAGGTATTTGCGGTTCCCGGGCGGATCACGGACCCGTTCAGTGTCGGAACGAATCGGCTGATCGTGCGAGGCGAAGCCAAGCCGGTCATGACAATCGCCGATGTGCTCTGCGAGTTTACCGAGTTTGCAGAGAGCAGCGACGGACTGCTGAACCCGAACGCAAAGCGCGTGAAGTTTTCGGCGCTGTCGGACCTTGCACAGGAGATTTATATGGCGCTGCTGCAGGGCGAGCGCAGTGCGGACGAGCTTTTGGACTGGGTGGACGCGGAGCCTGCGGCGATCAATACCGCGCTCACGGAGTTGCAGTTTTTGGAAGTGATCAAGCAGCTTCCGGGCAGGCTGTATGCGATCGATCCGATCCATGCGGTCGTGACGTTTGACGAAGAATAAAAGGAGTACATCCTACCGATACAAACCCGCAGAAGCGGAAAACCAAAGGAGAAACAGTATGGCGGATACGCTGGTAATCGTGGAGTCGCCGGCCAAGGCGAAGACCATCGGAAAATTTTTAGGAAACAAATATAAGGTCGTGGCATCGAACGGGCATGTGCGCGATCTGCCTAAGTCGACACTCGGCGTCGATCCGGAGAAGAACTTTGCGCCCAAATACATCACGCTGCGGGGCCGGGGCGACGTGCTCGAAACGATCCGCCGCGAGGCCAAGGAAGCGAACCGCATCCTGCTCGCAACGGACCCTGACCGCGAAGGAGAAGCCATTTCGTGGCATCTGGCGCAGATTCTGAATCTGAACGTCAAGGATAAGTGCCGCATCGAGTTCAACGAGATCACGGCAAACGCGGTCAAGAACTCGATCAAAAAGCCGCGCACGATCGATATGAATTTAGTCGATGCGCAGCAGGCGCGCCGCGTGCTGGACCGATTGGTCGGCTATAAGATCAGTCCAATCCTTTGGCACAAGGTGCAAAAGGGCCTGTCCGCGGGGCGCGTGCAGTCGGTTGCGACGCGCATCATCTGCGACCGCGAGGAGGAGATCAACGAGTTTGTACCCGAGGAGTACTGGACGATTACGGCCAAGCTGAACGGGCAAAAGCCGTTTGAGGCGCGCTACTACGGCGAGCAGGGCAAAAAGAAGGACGTCCACACCGCAGACGAAGCGAACGAGATCAAAGCCCGCGCTGCAAAGGCAAGCTTTGCCGTAACCGAATGTAAGACCGGAGAGAAGCGCAAGCATGCGCCCGCTCCGTTCACGACCTCCGGCCTGCAGCAGGATGCATCCCGCAAGCTCGGCTTTACGACCAAACGCACGATGATGGTGGCACAGCAGCTTTACGAGGGCGTCGAGCTCGGCAAGCGCGGTCCGGTCGGCCTCATCTCCTATATCCGTACCGACTCGGTGCGCGTGGCGGAGGAAGCGCAGTCGGCGGCGCGCACGTTCATCGGCGAAAGCTACGGTGCGCAGTATGTACCCGACAAGCCGAACATCTACAAGGGCCGCCGCGGCGCGCAGGATGCGCACGAGGCGATCCGCCCGACGGATGTGAAAAACGATCCGAAGTCGATCAAGGCGTTTTTAAGCTCGGATCAGTATAAGCTCTATAAGCTGATCTACGAACGCTTTTTAGCCAGCCAGATGAGCGAGGCCGTGCAGGCCGTTACGTCGGTCACGTTTGATGCGAACGGCGCAACGTTTAAGGCGTCCGGTACGCGGACGCTGTTCGACGGCTATACGGCGGTTTACACCGAGAGCCGCGACGAAGCCGACGACGAGGAGACCGTGCTGCCCGCGATCGCCGAGGGCGATGCGTTTACGGCAAAGGCAGTCGACGCACAGCAGAAGTTCACGCAGCCGCCGGCGCGCTACACCGAAGCGACGCTCGTCCGCACGCTGGAGGAGAAGGGCATCGGCCGTCCGTCCACCTACGCGCCGACGATTTCGACGGTCATCGACCGCGGCTACGTCGCGCGCGACAAAAAGCTGCTGGTCCCGACCGATCTCGGCTTTATCGTCACGAACCTGATGAAAAAGAGCTTTCCGGACATCGTGGACATCGCCTTTACGGCGCATATGGAGGAGGAGCTCGACGAGGTCGAGGAGGGCAAGATCGACTGGACCAAGGTGATGGCAAACTTCTACACGCCGTTTTTGCAGACGGTTGAAAAGGCGGACGCGGAGGTCGAGAAAATCAAGATCCCCGATGAGGTTTCGGATGTCGTCTGCGACAAGTGCGGCGCGCTGATGGTCTATAAGACGGGCCGATTCGGCCGGTTCCTGGCCTGCCCGAATTTCCCGACCTGCCGGAACACGAAGGCGATCATCGAGAAGATCGACGTACCGTGCCCCAAGTGCGGTGCGGCGCTGATTAAGCGGCGCAGCAAAAAAGGCAAGACGTTCTATGGATGCGAGCGCTATCCCGAGTGCGACTTTATCAGCGGCTATCTGCCGGTGAATATGAAGTGCCCGCAGTGCGGCGGCTATATGGTGCAAAAGCGCGGGACGAACGGCGCGTTCATCGCGTGCGCCGATCCGAAGTGCGGCTATGTGCACAGAAAGACGAAAAAAGAAGATGACAAATAACGTAACCGTCGTCGGCGCGGGCCTTGCGGGCGCGGAGGCGGCGTATCAGCTCTTGAAACGCGGCTTTGCCGTGACGCTGTACGAGATGAAGCCCAAGAAGTTTTCGCCCGCGCACAAGGCCGAAACGTTTGCCGAGCTTGTCTGCTCGAACTCGCTTCGGAGCGATCGGATCGAAAATGCAGTGGGGCTTTTGAAGCAGGAGCTTCGGCAGCTCGATTCGCTGATCCTCTCTTCGGCGGATGCGACGCGCGTTCCGGCAGGCGGTGCGCTTGCGGTCGATCGCGACGGGTTTTCCCGTATGGTGACCGAGCGGCTGACGGCATTTTCCAACCTTACGGTCGTGCACGACGAGGTGACCAAGCTGCCGGATGCGCCGTGCATCGTCGCATCCGGTCCCTTAACGAGCGATGCGCTGTCCGGTGCGATCGAAAAAAAACTCGGCACTTCGCTGCACTTTTACGATGCGGCAGCGCCGATCGTGACCAAGGAGTCGCTGAATTTCGACAAGGTCTATTCCGCCTCGCGCTACGGCAGGGGAGAGGACTATTTGAACTGCCCGATGACCAAAGACGAGTATTTTGCGTTCTATCGGGAGCTGATCGCGGCGGAGACCGCGCCGCTGCACAGCTTTGAAACGCCGCGTGTGTTCGAGGGGTGCATGCCGGTCGAGGTCATGGCAAAGCGCGGTGAGCTGACGCTCGCGTACGGGCCGATGAAGCCGGTCGGGCTGGAAATCGACGGTAAGCGTCCGTTCGCGGTCGTGCAGCTGAGGCGCGACAACGCCGAGGATACGCTCTACAATATCGTCGGGTTTCAGACCAACCTCAAGTGGGGCGAGCAAAAGCGTGTGTTCGGCATGATTCCGGGCCTTGAAAACGCGGAGTTTGTGCGCTACGGCGTCATGCACCGCAATACGTTTTTGAACAGTCCGAAGCTGCTCAACTGGGACTTTTCGCTGCGCACCGATCCGCTGCTGTTCTTTGCGGGGCAAATGACCGGCGTGGAAGGTTACGTCGAATCCGCGGCAAGCGGCTTTTCGGCCGGCGTGAACCTGGCAAGAAAGCTGGACGGAAAAACACCGATCGACTTTACAACGCAAACCGCGATCGGCGCGCTCGGGCATTATGTGGCTGAATACGCCGGCGGCGATTTCCAGCCGATGAACGTAACGTTCGGCATTATGGAAGGCTGGCCGGAGCGCATCCGGCAAAAGACCGAGCGGTATCATCGGATCGCCGAGCGATCTTTGGCAACTTTACAAACGATACAAACCGATGGAAACCTCTGAAGGAGAATCAATCATGATGGAGTTACAGGGTACGACAATTTTAGCGGTCCGGCGCGACGGCAAAACGGCAATCTGCGGCGACGGACAGGTGACGATGGGCCAGCAGGCGATCATGAAGGCTTCGGCCAAGAAGGTGCGCCGCATCTTCCACGACCGCGTGGTCGTCGGCTTTGCGGGTTCGGTTGCGGATGCATTCAGCCTGTGCGATCGGTTCGAGGAGAAAATGCAGATGTACGGCGGCTCGCTTGCCCGTGCGGCGGTCGCGCTTGCACAGGACTGGCGCAACGACAAGGTTATGCGCAAGCTGGAAGCGATGATGATCGTCGCGGACAAGGACGCGCTTTTGATCATCTCCGGTACCGGCGAAGTCATCGAGCCGGACGACGGGATTGCGGCGATCGGCTCCGGCGGGCTGTATGCGCTTGCGGCAGCGAAGGCGCTCCTGCAGAACACCGATCTTTCGGCGCGCGAAATTGCGCAAAAGGGGTTGGAGATCGCAGGCGAGATCTGCATCTTCACCAACGGCAATCTGACGATTGAGGAGGTATAACGCTATGATGACACCGAAACAAATCGTCGATGCACTCGACCGTTATATCATCGGACAGGACGAGGCCAAGCGGGCCGTGGCAATTGCGCTGCGGAACCGGTATCGCCGTTCGTGTCTTTCGGAGGAGCTGCGCGAGGAGATCACCCCGAAGAACATCATCATGCTCGGACCGACGGGCGTCGGCAAAACCGAGATTGCGCGGCGGCTTGCCAAGCTGGTTGACGCGCCGTTTATCAAGGTCGAGGCGACCAAGTTCACCGAGGTGGGCTATGTCGGCAAGGATGTCGAAAGCATGATCCGCGACCTCGTCGAGGAGTCGATCCGCCTGACCAAGAACCTGCGCATGAACGAGGTCAAGCCGGCTGCCGAAGCGGCGACCGAGGCGCGCATTGTGGAGCTTTTGCTTCCGCAGGCGAAAAAGCAGCGTCAGCCCGTAAACCCGCTGCAATACCTCTTGGGTGCGGGCGCAGTGCAGCAGCCGTCCGAGGAGCCGAAGATGACGGAAGAGGAGCAGGAAAAGCACCGGAGCTTGCGCGAACAGACGCTGACCAACCTGCGTGCGGGGCGGCTCGAAAATGAAATCATCGAGATTGAAGTCGAGGAGAGCGCATCCGGCCCGATCCTTGCGATGGGCGTGGACATGGATCTCGGTTCCGTGCTCGGCGATATGCTGCCCAAAAAGCGCAAGCTCAAAAAAATGCCCGTCTGCCAGGCGCGGCCGATCCTTTTGCAGCAGGAGAGCGAAAAACGCATCGATATGGATGACGTCAACCGCGTCGCGCTGATGAACGCAGAGCAGAACGGTATCATCTTCCTCGACGAGATCGACAAGATCGCGGGTGCGGCGAATCGCGGAGGGGCGGACGTTTCGCGTGAAGGCGTCCAGCGCGACATCCTGCCGATCGTGGAGGGAACGACGATTTCGACCAAGTACGGCCCGATCAAGACGGATTTCATCTTGTTCATCGGCGCGGGCGCGTTCCATGTGGCAAAGGTCAGCGATCTGATTCCTGAATTGCAGGGCCGCTTCCCGATTCGCGTGACGCTGAAGGACCTGACGGAGGAGGACTTCTACAACATCCTGACCCAGCCCGATAACGCGGTCACCAAGCAGTACGCCGCGCTGCTGCGTCCGGACAATGTGAATCTGTCGTTTACGGAGGATGCGCTCCGGGAGATCGCCAAGTTTGCCTATCGCGCAAACGAGCAGAATGAGAATATCGGTGCCCGCCGACTGCATACAGTAATGGAGAACCTGTTGAATGACATCTCGTTCAACGCGAACGGACAGCACCCCATGATCGACGTCGTGATCGACGGCGACTACGTGGATGCGCATCTGTCCGCCGAGTGGGGCGAGGACAACATTCATAAGTACATTCTGTAAGCGGGAAGGGCCCGCTTGGAAAGGAGCGGGTCATGCGCCGCATCGTGCAAGGCGTAATTACCGTTTTGATTCTGCTGTCTCTGCGGCTGGGAACACCGGGAGCCCCCGTTTTTACCAACCTTGCTGCGGAGCCGAAAATCCGCTACATGGCACCGGAGCCCGACGATGAGCCGGCAGAATCACCGGTCGTCATCTTTGAAACCGAGAATTTGATCGCGGACGAGCCGCCCGAGGCTCTTGTGGAGTATGCGCGTGACATCTTCCTGCGGGGAAATTCCGATCTGCCCGAAAACGTGCTGTTCTTTCATGCAAAGCGGCTGGGGCGAAACTGGGGCGGACGCAGAGTGTACGCGAGCATCGGCGGCAACCTGTTCTTTTACGGAAGAACCGAATAGCGTCAAAGGACGGATCATCCGCCTTTTGACGGAACCAGAATACAGAAAGAAAAGATTTTGAACGAACTATGCAACATAAACTGAAAATCATTCCGCTCGGCGGGGTCGGCGAGATCGGAAAGAACATGACCGTGCTTGAATACGAGGACAACATCGTGATCGTGGACTGCGGTATGAGCTTTCCGGACGACGAGATGCCGGGCATTGATGTGGTCATCCCCGATATGACCTACCTGGAAACGAATCGGGACAAGATCCGCGGCCTGCTGATTACGCATGGTCATGAGGATCACATCGGCGCGGTGCCGTATGCCATGCAGAAGTTCCGTTGTCCGATTTATGGGACAAAATTTACAAACGCGCTGATCCGGCACAAGCTCGAAGAACACCGGATCGAGGATGTGGAGCTCAACGACATCAAGCTCGGCGATACGGTACAGCTCGGGCGGTTCAAGGTCGAGTTCATCAAGACAAGCCATTCGATCGCGGGCGCGGTCGCGCTGGCGATCTCGACGCCGATCGGCACGGTCATTCATACGGGTGATTTCAAGATCGATCTGACGCCGATGGACGGCGAGCCGATCAACATCAACCGCTTTGCGCATTATGGTACGAAGGGCGTTTTGGCGCTGCTGTCCGACAGCACGAACGTTGAGCGCGCGGGCTATACGCAGTCCGAACGGGAGATTGGAAAAACATTTGAATCTGTTTTTTCCCTGGCGAAGGGCAGAGTGATTGTCGCAACGTTTGCCTCGAACGTATACCGGATGCAGCAGGTTGCCGATGTGGCCATTGAGCATGGGCGGGTGGTCTGCTTCCAGGGACGCAGCATGGAACAGATTGTCAAGATTGCGCAGGATCTCGGCTACATGCACATCCCCGAGGACAAGCTTGTACGCGTCGAACAGCTGAAGGGCTTTCGGGATGACGAGATCTGCGTCATGACGACCGGCAGCCAGGGCGAGCCGATGAGCGGCCTGTTCCGCATGGCAAACGCGACGCACAAGCTGAACATCGGTCAGGGCGATACGGTCATCATTTCCGCTTCCGCGATTCCGGGCAACGAGCTCGGCGTCGCACGCGTGATCAATCAGCTTTACGAAAAGGGCGTCCATGTCGTGTACGATCAGATGGCGGATGTGCATGTTTCGGGGCACGCCTGCCGCGAAGAGCTCAAAATGATGCTTGCGATCACGAAACCGAAGTATTTCATTCCGGTGCACGGCGAGGCACGGCATCTTCGGATGCATGCGGAGCTTGGCGAGCTGATGGGCGTGCAAAGGGAAAACATCTTTGTGCCGCAGCTTGGCAGCGTGATCGAGTTGTCCTCCCGCAAGGGACAGGCAAGCGGCACCGTCCCGTCGGGCAGCGTCATGGTGGACGGGCTTGCGGGCATCGAGGATGCGGTTCTGCACGATCGAAAGCTGTTAAGCGAGGATGGCTTGGTGCTTGCCATTATTACGATGGACGGAGAGACCGGACGGCTTTGCGCACCGGTCGAGATCATTTCGCGGGGCTTTGTCTATAT
>JAUMVL010000055.1 GCA_030530185.1 Clostridia bacterium
AGGTCGATATCCTTGCCGCCGGAAAGCTCCTTGATCATCCCGCGCAGCAGTTCGGCATCTTCAATACAGTCGCCATGACCGATGAACACGGGGCCGTGCTCGGGATCAAGCGCCGTTTCTTTGTACCGATCCGCCATTGCCTTGAGACTGCGGCGACGGCTGCGCGCTTTATCGACGTTGACGAGATGTCCCTCATCATCCACATGCAGCACGGGCTTGATGCCGAGCATCGTGCCGACGAGCGCCGTCGCGGCGCTGACACGACCGCCTCGCTTGAGATACACCAGGTCGTCAACCGTGAACCAATGGCAGACATGAAGTCGGATATCCTCCACATATTGATAGACCTCTTCGATTGAGGCGCCCTCCTGCTGCTTCTTTGCTGCAAGATACACCGTAAGGCCAAGACCGGCCGAGTACGCGAGCGCATCAACGGACAGGATCTTGCGCTCGGGGAACTCACTTTTCAGTACCTCGATCGCCGCGAGTGACTGCTCATAGGTTGTCGATCCGCCGGACGAAAATGCGACGTAGAGAATATCCGTACCCTCGGCAAGCGTCGGACGGAACGCCTCCAAAAATGTCGCCATATTGATCGCCGCGGTCCGTGAACAGCGGCCTGCACGCATCTGCTCGTAGAATTCGTGCACATCCACCTTGCTGTTGTACTGCTCCGCATCCTCATCCGTAAAGCGGAACGTCATATCAATCATTGACACACCCCACGCACGCAAGGTGCTCTCCGGAATATCTCCCGCTGCATCTGCAAAAATCCGATATCCTGCCATTCAAAGCTCCCTTCTGCCTGCGATTCCCTTCGCAAGTCCCTATAAAATCATAAGGATACTATACCCGACCAAATCCAGGCACGTCAATCTATCGGATCGGCAAACCGCCCTACCGAAGCACAAAGCCGGAGTAGAATTGAAAAAAACGGTTCTACCGAGAGTAGAACCGTCGATTTTCCGGGCTTTTTCGATCAGCGCTCTGTTACTTTTTCTTTTTGGAATAGGCTGTGTTTTCGAGCGGCAGCGCAGTACGGAAGATGCCGTCACGATTGTAGTACGCATTCTGCACGGCGGGCGCGGTTGGAATCGTCGCAATCTCGCCGACGCCCTTGGCGCCGTAGGCCAGATTGTCCTTGGGTGCCTTGCCCGTTACGATCGCGTCAATTGCGGGCGCCTGATTGGCCTTCCAAAGCCCGATGGTACCGTATTTGCCGAGCGGCTTTCCCTCCTTAAGCGGAAAATCCTCGGTCAGCGCATAGCCGAGGCCCATGACGACGCCGCCTTCGATCTGCCCTTCGACCGCGACCGGATTGACTGCGCGGCCGACGTCGTGTACCGCGGTAACGTGTGCAATTTTCCCGTCATCATCCAGTTCGACGACGTGCGTCGCGTAACCGTATGCAATGTGCGATACGGGGTTCGTCTTATCGGATCCCATTCTGTCGGTGATGCCGGTGTATTCCCCGAGGAACGACTGGCCCTCTAACTTCTCAATGCCGCCCGCCTCCTCGGCTGCTTCCTTCACCATGCGCGCCGCGCGAACCGTCGCTTCGCCGGTAAACAGCGTCTGCCGCGACGCAGTCGTTACGCCGGCATTCGGAGAAAGTGCGGTGTCCGGCTCGTGATAGACAACCATCTCGGGCGAAAGGCCGAGCGTTTCGATGACCATCTGCACCTGTACAGTTCCCATACCCTGTCCGATGCACGCGGCCGCGGAATGCAGATGCACCTTGCCGTCTTTGATTTCAATGCGGCATCGGCCTGTATCGGGGATGCCGACGCCGAGACCCGCGTTCTTCATCGCACAGGCAATGCCCGCCTTGGGATTGCGCTCCAGAATCGGGCGTACCGCGTCGAGCGTTTCAACAAGCGCAGTCGTTTCGTCCGCAATCTGCCCGTTCGGCAACACCTGTCCGGGCCGGATCGCGTTGCGATAGCGGATTTCAAACGGTGTGATGCCGACCAGCTCGGCAAGCTGATTCAGATTGCACTCGGTCGCAAAGCAGCTCTGCGTGACGCCGAAGCCGCGGAACGCGCCCGCAGGCGGGTTGTTCGTATAGATTGCCTTACCGTCGATATCGATGTCCTGATAATTGTACGGGCCTGCGGCGTGCGTACAGGCGCGCTGCAACACCGGCCCGCCAAGGGACGCATATGCGCCGGTATCGGAGATCAGCGTCGCCGTCATCGCGGTCAAATAGCCGTTTTCGTCGCAGGCGGTCGTGAACTCCATCTCCATTGCGTGACGTTTGGGATGGATCAGAATGCTTTCGGCACGCGTAAACGTCACCTTGACCGGCCGCCCCGTGTGATATGCAAGCAGCGCCGCGTGATGCTGCACGCTCATATCCTCCTTGCCGCCAAAGCCCCCGCCGACCATCATCGCCGTCACGCGTACCTGATCCTGCGGCAGACCGAGCATGGCCGCGCACTCCTTCTGCGTCTGGTAGATGCCCTGATCGCCGCTGTAAATCCGAATGCCGTCACCCTCGGGCATGGCCACCGCGCACTCCGGTTCCAAAAAGGCATGCTCGGTCGGCGGAACGGAATAGTGATTGGTAACGACGTATTTGCTGTTTTGAATGGTCTCTCTGGCGTTGCCGCGAACCAAATGCTCATGGGCCAGAACGTTCGTCCCGTTCGATTCATGGACAATCACCTCGTCCTTCAGGCCCTCCATCATATCGAATACGCCGGGCAGTTCCTCGTATTCCACATGGATCGCCGCGGCGGCCGCGCGGGCCTGGGCCTCGGTTTCGGCGGCGACAAGCGCGATTGCATCGCCCAAAAAGTGCGTGATGCCGCCGACCGGGATCATCACATCGTAATCCTGTTTGAGGTGACCGATCTTCTGCTGACCCGGAATATCCTTTGCTGTGAGGATTTTGACAACGCCCTCCATTCTTTCGGCCTCGGCCGTGTCGATCGACAGCACCCGCGCACGCGGATAGGCGCTGCGCAGCGCTACGCCGTGCAGCATCTCGTCAAAATACAGATCGTCGCAGTACTTTGCCGTGCCGAGCGCTTTTGTGGGCGCGTCGACACGCGGCAGATCGTCCCCGATCACGCCCTTTAGCGTGCAGGCCGGAACCTCGGCTCCCTCACGGAACAGCTTTGCGGCGAGCAGAACTGCCTCAACAATCTTTTTATAGCCCGTGCAGCGGCAGATGTTGTTTTTGATCGCATCGCGCACCTCGGCTTCGGCGGGGTCAAGATTGCGGTCGAGCAATCCCTTTGCACTCATGACCATGCCCGGCGTGCAGAAGCCGCATTGCACCGCACCGCATTTGGTGAACGCATAGGCATAGACCTCGCGCTCGCGCGGGGTAAGGCCTTCGCAGGTGACGACATGCTTTCCCTCCATGCGATCGGTCATTAAAATACACGCCTTGGTCGGCTTTCCGTCCACGAGAACCGTGCACGTGCCACAAGCGCCCTCACTGCAGCCGTTTTTGACGCTGATCAGACGCATGTCATCGCGCAGAAAGCGGATCAGTTTTTTGTTTTGCGGTACGATCACATGAATGCCGTTCACATAGAAATCGGACATTGTAACGCGCTTGCCGTCTACATAGACGTCTGCCATACCGGCCTCCTTTTATCCAATCAGATACGAATAATCCTTTACCACCGTTTCAATAAACGCTTTGACGCCATCCGGCAGCTCGGATAGATCAGTCACCCGTTTCACCTTGCCGAACAGACGCACCTTGCAGCCATCCGCCATCGGCAGGAAGCCGTCGTTTTCAGAGCCGTCGAACTCCGGTTCGGTTGCAAACAGCGTCCACTTCTCGCGATACGGGCGGCTGTCATACGGGCAGAACACGAGGCAATTGCCGCACTCGTTGCACATCCGATCGACGTGCAAGATCTGCGGGTGCGTAAAGCCCGGTACATCGACCGCAACATTTGCGCGATTCGGGCAAACCTGTACGCAGCATTCGCAGACCGTTCTGCAATTCAGGCAGCGCTCATGCTCGGATTCGGCATTGCGATAGTCGCGCAAAATCCCCTGCTTTTCATAGCAGCTCTGCTTCGAAACGAATGCATCCTTTCCGATCTCGTATTCGTATTTTCCGACGATTGCCTCCGCCGCCCTGGCTGCATCCGCAATGCCCTCGACGACCGTCGCGGGACCCCTGCGACAATCTCCGATCACATACACCCGTTCACGTGACGTTTGCAGGTTTGCATCGGCCGTAACCTTGCCCTTGGCATCCAGCTTCACACCATTTGCAGTCAAAAGATCGGTTTCGACCTTTTCCCCGACCGCAGCAATCAGCGTGTCGCACGGCAGCGTAACGGTCTCACCCGTCGGCACGGGGCTGCGTCTGCCCGATGCATCGGGCGCGCCGAGCCGCATCTTTTCACAAAGCAGTGTCCCGTTGCGATACGCCACCGGCGAAAGCAGCTCCATAAACTCGACGCCCTCATCCTTGGCCAGTTGCAGCTCCTCCTCATCGGCCGGCATATAGCGTGCAGTCCGGCGATAGACCAGCATCGCACGGCGAACGCCCTTGGTCCGCTTTGCCACGCGCGCCGCATCCATTGCGGTGTTGCCGCCGCCGATTACGATCACGTTCTCACCGATGCTGCCTAAAGTCCCGTTTTTGGCCTTTTCCAAAAACGCAATGACATTCTGCGCTTCGCCTTCTTTGAGCGGCATCCGGCCTTCGGCCCATGCCCCGATCGCATAGATAATCTGCGTGTAGCCTGCCGCAAAAAGCGCATCCGCATCCGGCGCCAGGGTGTTTTTCCGAATCTCCACCCCGAACCGTTCAAGCAGGCGCACATCATTGTCAATGCTCGCATCCGGGATTCGGAACGACGGAATCACATACCGCACAATGCCGCCAAGCTGTCCGCGCTTTTCAAACAGCGTCACCGCAGCACCCTTGCGCGCCAAAAAGTATGCCGCTGCCATACCCGCAGGGCCGCCGCCGACCACCGCAACCTTCAGTCCTTTTTTCACCGCGGGAGGCGCCATGGTTTTCAACAGCGCATCAAAGCCGTTCTGTGCCGCCGACAGCTTTGTCCTCCGGATGCGCACGGCCTCGTCGTAGAAGTTTCGCGTGCATTTTTCGGCACAATGGTGCGGACAAATCGTTCCGGTAATGAACGGAAGCGGATTCTTTTCGGTAATGACCCGCAAAGCTTCCGCATATTTGCCCTGCCCCACCAGCTCGATATATTGCGGAATGTCCTGTCCGATCGGACAGCCGTGCGTGCACGGCGCCGTGAAGCAATCGAACAGCGGCACCTTTTCATCCAGCTTCCGCTTGGGCAGCGGCTTAATCGCCTTGCGGTTGCGCACCGAGGCACGTGCCTGATGCGCGAGCTGGTCGACCTTTCCGACGTCGACGCCGGAATACGGCGCATAATCATGCCGAACGGCCTGATTGCCAAGCTGTTCGAGCCGCCCATAGCCGCCGGGCTTTAAGATCGTTGTTGCAAGCGTGATCGGCCAGATGCCCGCATCGAACAGCGCATCCATGTTGAACGCGTCAATGCCGCCTGAGAACGACAGGCGAAGCTTGCCGTCAAACTCGTCGGAGATGCGCCGCGCCATCTCGATCGTCAGGGGGTAAAGCGCTCGGCCGGACATGTACATTTCATTGCTCGGCAGCTCGCCGCGCGTCACATCCACCGGGAACGTATTCGACAGCTTCAGCCCGAAGCTCACGCCGTTCCGTTTGGCCAGAGCCAGCAAACGCCGGAACATCGGTACGGCATCGCCGTACTGAAGGTCCTCGTTGAAATGGTGTTCGTCGAAGCTCACATAATCGAAGCCGAGATCATCGAGCGTTTTGCGCGCGGTCGCGTAGCCGAGAATCGTCGGATTGCACTTGACGAACGTATGCAGCTTTTTGACCTCGATCAGATACGACGCAATCTTTTCGATCTCCGCGGGCGGACAGCCGTGCAGCGTTGAAAGCGTCGCCTGTCGGCAGACGCGCGGCTCGATGCCGTCCAAATATGCCTCGTCGATATGAGTAAAGCGGGAAAGGTTCGCTCTGGCCCACGCCTTGCACTCCATCCAAATCGCCGTTTGATCGGCGTGCATCATGCCCTCTAAAAACGCGTCGATCTTCGGCGAGGTGATGCCCGCAAAATCGTAGCCCACGCTCATGTTGAACACAAAGCCCTCGGGATCGCCCCAGCCGAATTCCTTCGTCAAAAGCTTTAGCATCCACCATGCCTTGATGTTTTCGTCCATCGCCTGCGGCACGGTCAGCTCAGTCGACCATTCGCAGTTGTAGCACTCATCCTCCGCGACGATGCACGGCTTGCTGATGCACTTAGAGAGCTCCTCGCCGTCCATGATCTGTACGGTTTTGAGCTCGAAAAAACGTGCTCCGCCGTAGTATGCTGCAACAATATTCTGCGTCAGCTGCGTGTTCGGACCGGCTGCCGGACCGAACGGCGTTTCGAGCCGTTCGCCGAACAGGTCCAAAAGCTTGCCCGGCACGGGCACAAACGCTTTGCGCACGCCGAACACCGCACCGGTTTTCCGCTCGGCAAGCACCCATTCCATCAGATTCCCAAACGGGATCGGGGTCATGACATCCGACATAACTACCTCCTTTTTTCTTGTGCAAGGATCCGGTTCCGTTTACGCATTGACCGCGTTCCAAAGCGACTTGGCGCTTTCGCGGCACTTTGCCATGAGTTCCTTTTCATCGCAGACGAGCACTTCGCGATCCTTCATCAGAATGCGTCCGTTGCAGACCGTTGTAATAACCGACTTACCCTGCATGCCGAACAGAATGTGCGAATTCGCGTTTGTGCCGTCCATCGGCGTCAGCGGATCGTAATCGGTCACGATCACATCGGCATACGCGCCGGGTTTGAGCACGCCAAGCGGCGCATGGAAGTACCGTCCCGCAATTGCCGCGTTTCCGTTGAACAGCATATCCGGGATCTCGCCCCAGGCGACCGTCGGATCGCAAAGGTGGTGCTTATGGATGATGTTGCCGACCTTATAGCTTTCGAGCATATCGTTCGTATAGCCGTCGGTGCCGAGGCCGAGCAAAAGGCCGAGCTTTTTCATCTGAATCACCGCGCCGCAGCCGACCGCATTGCCCATATTCGACTCGGGGTTATGGATCACCGCCGTATCGGTTGCCTTCAAAAGCTCCATCTCAGCCTTATTGATATGAACACAGTGAATCGCAAGCGACTTATCGCCGAGCACGCCTGCATCGTAGAACCGCTCAATAATCCGCTTGCCGTAGGTATGCAGACAGTGCTGCAGATCCGCTGGGCCTTCGGCGCAGTGCACATGGAAGCCCGCCTCTTTGCCGCCCGCCGCAAGGCACTCCTCGAGCGTCTTGTCCGACACCGTAAACGACGCGTGCAGGCCCATCATGCCCTTCAGCATATCGGTATCATCCTTTTGCGCGCGCTTGATGAAGCGCTCATTCTCTTTGATCGACTGGATGCGCTTCTCCTCTCCGTCGCGGTCGGAAACCTCGTAGCACAGCGAGGTGCGAATGCCAAGCTTTGTTGCCGCTTCGGCCAGTTCATCGAGGCTGTCCGGAATGTCAAAAAAGCTTGCATGATGATCGAATACCGTCGTCACACCGTTTTTGATGCAGTCAAGATACACCGCATAGGCGGAAAGGCGATCGTTTTCCCGCGTGAGACAGCGGTCAATCTTCCACCATTGTCCCTCTAAGATATCCATAAAATCTTTCGGGGCATAACCGCGGATCGAAAGCCCGCGCGCGAACGCGCTGTAAATGTGGTTGTGCATGTTGATCAGGCCGGGCATGATCACCCCGCCGTGCGCATCCACACGCTCCGCGTCCGGATATTTCGCGATCAGAGCAGACGCGTCGCCGACCTCTTTGATGCAGCGCCCCTCGATCGCCACCGCGCCGTTCTCATAAAATTCTGTCCCCACCCGTGTCAGCAGCCTGCCGTTTGCGATCAGTAACATACGCCTTTTGCTCCTTTACTCCATATTTACAATTTTATTATACTCGAATCCTCTAAAATGTGCAAGAGAGGCGCGCTGAAAATTGAAAAGGGTTGCAAAAAAATTTTTAGTATTGTATGATAAGAGAAGAAAGCAACACCGCAAGGTGCCGCAATATTTCAAGGAGGAACACCGATGAAACGCATCTATGGCTATCGCTGCACGCTCTGCGGCAAGGAGTATCCCTATGGTCCCGAGCTGATGACCTGCCCCGCCTGCGGAGAAAAGGGTATTCTCGACATCGTGTTCAACTACACCGAAGTCAAAAAAGAACTCAATCGCGATACGCTGAAAAAAGACCGCGACAACAGCATGTGGCGCTACCGTGCGCTGATGCCGCTAAAGGGCGAAGGGCTCGGCAAGTTCTTGCGCATCGGCTGGACGCCGCTGTATGAATCCCTGCGGCTCGGGGACGAGCTCGGACTCAAAAAACTCTATATCAAAGACGACGGTATCAACCCGACCGCCTCCCTGAAGGACCGTGCCAGCGGCGTTGCCGTAGCCAAGGCGCTCGAGCTCGGCTACGACACGATCTGCTGCTCTTCGACGGGCAACGCGGCCTCGTCCTGCGCGGGCAACGCGGCGCGCATGGGGCTCAAGACCGTCATCTTCGTGCCGGAACGCGCGCCAAAGGGCAAGGTGGCGCAGCTTCTGATCTTCGGCGCCAACGTCATTTCGGTCAAGGGCGATTACCGGCAAACCTTTGAGCTTTCCAAGGCCGCAATTGAAAAGTGGGGCTTTTACAACCGCAATGCGGGCATCAATCCGATTCTGACCGAAGGCAAAAAGACCGTTGCGCTCGAAATTGCCGAGCAGCTGAACTTTGAGCCGACCGACTGGGTCGCGGTCTCCGTCGGCGACGGCTGCACGATCGGCGGCGTCTATAACGGCATGATCGATCGGATTCCGAAGATCCTCGGCGTACAGTCCACCGGCTGCTGTCCGTTCGTTGACGCGGCGAACAACCACCGAGACCTCGTCCCGACGCCCGAAAACACGCTGGCCGACAGCATCGCCGTCGGCGTTCCGAGAAACCCCAAAAAAGCTCTGCGCGCCGTCGAAAAGAGCAACGGCCGCTGGATTGCCGTGACCGATGACGAGATCCTCGCCGCGATGCGGCTGCTCGGCAGAACCGAGGGCGTTTTCGGAGAGCCTGCCGGCGTCACCGCCACCGCCGGCGTCAAGCGCGCCGTGCAGGAGGGCATCATCCGGCCCGACGAAACCGTTACGGTCATCTCGACCGGCTCCGGCCTCAAGGACGTCAACAACGCCCTGCGCGCCGCCGGCGAACCGTTCCTCTGCGAGCCGGATATCCATGTGCTCGAAAAAAGCGGAAGAATTCGGTAAAAACATACAATCGATATGCGAAACAGGCTCCCCGCGGGGAGCCTGTTAGCTTTGATGATTTACGGATTGCAGTGCTTACACGGAGAATAGCCCTTCTCAATTATCTCTTCCCGTGTTCCAGTGTAATATATTATATTTCAGTTTTGTCAGCCCATCCCCCAAAAAATGCTCATTGGATGTAAGTGAAGCAATGGTATGCAGCACCTACGAACAAGCAAGCGAGACTTGTTGCTTCATTTGACTTGCATTACGATCTCTTTTCCTTTATAATATCATATCATCTTCCGGACGTAAGAATATGAAAGCCCTGTGGAAACAACCGCAAAAGCAGCTATCCTCGGCGCAGATCATTCCGCTTGCCTTTTTGAGTCTGATCGCAATCGGAACGGTCTTGCTGATGCTGCCGTTCGCCACAGTTTCTGGGAAGCGGACCTCGATCCTGACGGCACTGTTCTCGGCGACGACGTCCGTCTGCGTAACGGGGCTTGTCGTGGTCGATACCTATGCGCACTGGACGCTGTTCGGAAAGATCGTGATTTTCGCCTTGATTCAGCTCGGCGGCATCGGCGTTATCGCGGTTTCCTCCACCTTTCTGCTGCTGTTCGGGCGAAATTTCTCCATCAAGGACCGTGTTGTTCTGCGGGATTCGTTTAATCTCGATTCCATCTCCGGCTTGGTTCCGTTTTTGCTTTGGATCATCCGCAGCGTATTTCTCACGGAAGC
>JAUMVL010000328.1 GCA_030530185.1 Clostridia bacterium
AAGAGCCGGACAGTGCCGCCGAAATGCGGCGTCTGTTCAACTCCCCTTTGCTCAAATACAAAGGACGGTAACTCCCATGACTTTTCTGACATATCTTATCAACGGAATAAGCCTCGGCAGCGTTTATGCAATAATCGCCCTCGGCTATACCATGGTTTACGGCATTGCGAAAATGCTTAACTTTGCGCACGGCGATATTATTATGGTCGGCGGCTATATCTCTTACTTCGCGGCAAATTCCTTCGGTCTTCCCCCTGTCGTCTCCGTGCTTGCCGCATGCCTCGTCTGCACCGCTCTCGGCATCGTTATAGAGCGTCTCGCGTACAAGCCGCTCAGAAACTCCGCGTCTCTGGCCGTACTCATCACCGCTATCGGCGTCAGCTATTTTTTGCAGAACGGCGCAATGCTCGTATGGTCTTCCAACCCAAGGGTGTATTCTTCCCTTGTCGGCTTCAGCGGCATAAGCCTTTTCGACGGCAGGCTCAACATCTCCGGCGAGGCAATCGTCACCGTCCTTGTGTGCATCGTCATCATGGCGGCGCTTACTTATCTTACGCAGAAAACAAAGCTCGGCAAAGCCATGCGCGCATGCAGCGAGGATAAAGCAGCCGCCCAGCTCATGGGCATCAACGTTGACTCCACCATCTCCGCGACCTTTGCCATCGGCTCCGCGCTCGCGGCAGTGGCAGGCGTACTGCTCTGCTCCTCTTATTCTACGCTTATGCCGACTACAGGCTCCATGCCCGGCATCAAGGCGTTTACCGCTGCGGTCTTCGGCGGCATCGGCTCCATCCCCGGCGCATTTCTCGGCGGGCTTCTGCTCGGCATAATCGAGAAATTTGCGCAGGCGTACATCTCAACGCAGCTGTCCGACGCCATTGTATTCGCGGTTCTGATCATCGTACTGCTCGTAAAGCCGTCCGGTCTGCTCGGCACGGCGGAACGTGAGAAGGTCTGAGGTGGAAAAGATGAAAATGAAAAAATATACCAGACAGTGCCTTATCAACTACGCGCTTGTCATCGTGCTTTTCGCGCTGTTCCAGACGCTCTCCTCCACCGGTCATCTCAGCCGCTCCATGAGAGGACAGCTCGTTCCCGTCTGCGTTTATATCACGACCGCTATCGCGCTCAACGTCGTTGTCGGCTTCAGCGGCGACCTCAGTCTCGGCCACGCAGGCTTCATGAGCATAGGCGCGTTTTCCGGCGTTGTGTTCTGCCAGCTTTTCTCCGGCGTTTCCAATGAGGCCGTCCGTCTCATACTCAGTATGTTCTGCGGCGGCGTCACTGCCGGTATCTTCGGCTTTCTCATCGGCATCCCCGTCCTCAGACTGCGCGGCGACTATCTCGCCATCGTCACCCTTGCCTTCGGGGAGATCATTAAAAATATCGTGAACTGCGTCTATCTCGGCTATGATAACGAGGGCTGGCATTTCAGCTTCGGGCAGTCGCTTGCAATGGGCGAAGGCGCCGTGAACGTGCTGAACGGCCCTATGGGCGTTACAGGAAATACCAAGCTTTCTACATTCTTCATCGGCTTTCTGCTCGTGATGTTTACCCTTTTCATCGTGCAGAATCTCATGGATTCCCGCACGGGACGCGCAATAACCGCCGTCCGCGATAACCGCATCGCTGCG
>JAUMVL010000329.1:0-1116 GCA_030530185.1 Clostridia bacterium
GATATAATGCGGCGGCAGCGGATTGCATTCGGAGATGCCGGCCATCGTCGCAACGAACGACGAGCCGACCGATCCACGCGAGCCGACCAAATACCCGTCCGAAAGGGATTTTTGCACCAGACGCTGCGCCATCAGGTACAGCGACGAAAAGTCGTTGCCGATGATGGATTTGAGCTCCTTGTCGAGCCGCGCCTGCACAATGTCCGGCAGCGGATCGCCATACACCTCATGTGCCCTGTTGACGGCCATTGAACGAAGTTCCTCCGCCGCATTCGGAATCTTCGGCGCGTGCGTACCGTCCGGGAACGGCTTTAACGGTTCACATAGGTCCGCAATCTGATTCGGAACGTCGATGACGACCTCATGCGCTTTTTGATTTCCGAGATAGGAAAACTCCTCGAGCATTTCGTTCGTCGGCTTGAAATACAGCGGCGCCTGCTGTTCGGCATCCGCAAAGCCGAGCTTGCTCATCAGGATTGCGCGGTAAATGGCATCCTCCGGCTCCAAAAAATGCACGTCTCCCGTCGCGGCCACCGGAAGATTCAGTTTTTCGCCGAGCGCTACGATCTTGCGATTCAGATCGCGCAGCCCCTCGTCGTCCGCCACCTTGCCCTCGCGGACCAAAAATTCGTTGTTGCCGATCGGCTGAATCTCCAAATAGTCATAGAACCTTGCAATCTGTTCGATGCGTTCCTCCGGCTCTCCGTTCAAAATCGCGCGGAACAGTTCGCCCGCCTCACAGGCCGAGCCAAGGATCAGATCGCTGCGGAACACCATCAGCATGCTCCGCGGGATCATGGGCTTGCCGTGCAGATGGTCGAGATGCGAATAGCTGATCAGCCGGTACAGGTTCTTCATGCCCTTCTGCGTCTTGGCAAGGATGATGATGTGGTTCGAACGGTGCTTTTCTTTCGTTGTCAGCTGATGCTTATAATGCGCATCCGCGTCCGGAATGACCGGGATCGTATGCACGTCCTTTTCCTTCAGCATGCGGATGAACGCAAGCAGAATCATCGCGCAGCTGTTTGCATCGTCGTCGGCACGATGATGACTGCCCATGTCGATCCGGAACCAGTCGCAAATCGTGTCCAGCTTGTGATTGGGCAGCTCGTCGTG
>JAUMVL010000329.1:1143-1632 GCA_030530185.1 Clostridia bacterium
AGCATCAGCGTATCGGTATAGGGCATCGGGAACGTGATGCCGAACCGCGATCCGTGATGGGTGATGAATCCGACGTCGAACGACGCGTTGTGCGCCACAAGCGTCGTCCCCTCGGCAAATTTGCGGAACCGCTCGAGTACTTCGCGCACCGGCGGCGCATCCGCAATCATCTCCTCGGTAATACCGGTCAGATCGGTGATATTCTTCGGGATCGTCTCTCCGTCGTTGACAAAAGTCTGAAACCGATCGGTCACGACACCGTTTTCCACGCGCACGGCTCCGATTTCAATGATCTCGCAATGTTCGGCTTTCAGGCCGGTTGTTTCGATGTCGAATACCGTATAGATCGTGTTTTCAATCGTCTGCGCTTCGGTATCGGGAATCAGATATCCCTCCACGCCAAACAGCGCCTTCACACCCGTTGCCTTAGATGCCTTTGCCGCCTCCGGGAACGCCTGTACCACGCCGTGATCCGTGATCGCAAGCGCC
>JAUMVL010000330.1 GCA_030530185.1 Clostridia bacterium
TCAGGCGGATCAAAATCACGTGGGAGCTTATGTCATTCGCGGGACGGTTTTGCTCTTCGACGAACCATCGACGGAAAGCGAGTCAAAGAAAGCCTCCGCTTACGGCACCTATCCCGACGGAACAACGCTGTTTCAAGTCGGCCCTGCCGTTGAAACGGATGAAGGGGAATTTTACCACGTCTATTTTCCGCGTACCGCTTCCACCGGCTATGTTCGCTCCACCGATGTTGCGCAGAGCTACTATATGGGAGCTGACAACAGCTATATCGGCTACATTGCGCGGCAGAATGTCATCATTTGGAGCGCACCGCATTTAGGCGTTGCAAAGGAAGTCGCGCGAGAAGGCTATGAGGCGTGCCGGGTATTCGGTCTTGCCGGAAGCAACAATCTGTTTGCTTACGTTTTGACGGAACAGGGAACCTATGGATATGTCTATGCAACCGCAGTCATGCCCTCTACCCCGGAGGAGGTTATCTCGGCTTTGAACAAGCCGCAGCCGAGTCCCAAAAAATCGTTCGATATGCAGGATGTGATGGCGACAGCCGTTTCAATGGAAGGCGCCAAGGCCAAGGACGATGGATCGCTTCTCTATCAGCTGTTGCAGGATGCCGGATTGTATTTCAATCCGTATTACTACGATTTGTATCAAAAGCCGTTTGACGACAAATACCTTTATAAATCTCGGTTGTATATTGATCCGGTATACAACACGCTCCCGTTCAAACTGTTCAACACGAGCGGCTGGGAAGTAACTTATAACGGCGAGCAAACACAATGGCTGTACATCGGTGATCCCGAACAGCTGCAGCCCGGAGATTTGGTCTTCTTTACGGGCTTTCCGGATAACGAGAAAAACATCGACGAAGCGTTTCGCGTCGTTTTTCGCGGACGATATTCCGGCTACATCACCAAATGCGGCATCTATCTTGGGGAGGAAAAGATGCTGACCGTCATCGACGGAACGGTCACCGTCATGGAAGGAATCTTCGCATCGGCTTCCGAATACGGTCAGTACTTTGATTCCGGACGAAGGATTCTTCCGTCGGTGCAGGATCGCCGATTGTTTACGATCGAATCCATGATCTCCATGATCTATGACCGTCTCGGGACGCCCTATAACAATGGACAGCGGCTCGGAGACCGATCCTATGATTGCTCCGGTATCGTATGCTGGGCGCTTGGATCCATGGGGTTCAAGCTGGATGAACGAACACCTTTGTATATGGATGTAGACAAGGGGGAAACGACGGCGCAAGGCCTGTCCGTCAGAAACACGCTGTACAACGTTCCTTTGGAGCAAACAATTGAGATGCTGCCGCTCAGCAAGGAAGTCGGCGTTTCCGAGGATGTGAACCGGTTGGAACGCGGTGATATCGTGTTTTTAAACAATCGGGGACGATCCCGCGTCGGGCATGTGATGATTTATCTCGGCAACAACACGGTCATTCACTCTACCACCGTTACCTCACGCTATCGCGGAACGCTTGTCGCGGAAATCCGGCCCGAATTGCAGCGGCTGTATTACTACACCAGACGATTTGGTGAGTTTTAAGAATAAAAAGCATATCTTCGAAAAAGCATCTCGTATAGGCTGAGATGCTTTTC
>JAUMVL010000056.1 GCA_030530185.1 Clostridia bacterium
TCCTCCTACACCCGTCCCGAGGACGTGCAGGAATTCGTCGAGCGCACCGGCTGCGATTCCCTCGCAATCGCAATCGGCACAAGCCACGGCGCCTATAAGTTCACGGCCAAGCAGTGCACCCGCGACGAGAACGGTCTGCTCGTTCCCCCGCCCCTCCGCTTCGACATCCTGAAAGAAGTTGAAAAGCGTCTGCCGGAGTTCCCGATCGTTCTGCACGGTTCGTCCTCCGTCCCGCAGGAGTTTGTCAAGCTGATCAACCAGTACGGCGGCAAGATGCCCGATGCAGTCGGCATCCCCGAGAGCCAGCTTCGCGAAGCGGCCCGTATGGCGGTCTGCAAGATCAACATCGACTCCGACCTGCGCCTTGCCATGACGGCCTCCATCCGTCAGCACTTTGCAGAGCATCCGGATCACTTCGACCCGCGCCAGTACCTCAAGCCCGGCCGCGAAGCGATCAAAAAGATGGTACAGCACAAGCTCGTCGACGTGCTCGGCTGCAACGGCAAAGCTTAATCGGTTCATCAAACAAAAAAGGGATTGCCGCTTTTGGGCGGTGATCTCTTCTTTTTTTGTCAAAGCAACACGCTTTTTCAATTATTCACAAAATCGCTGTTTCCTCTTGCGCGTTTTTATGCTATACTGTATGCTATGAGAAGATTGGTACTCGGGCTGTTCCTTGGCGCAACGCTTTTGATCGGCTGTCAAACGGTGTCCGAGCCGGCTCCAAAGCCGGTTCAGGAGCCCATCGTGATCGTGCAGACGACGGCGACGAGCGTGCCCGTCGCCACGGCAACCCCTGCGCCGACCGATACGCCGACCCCGACACCCTCGCCCTCGCCCACGCCGTCGCCGACCCCAACGCCGTCGGAAGAGGAACGGCTTTGGACCTACATTTCGGATATGACGCCGGAGGAAAAGCTCGGCCAGCTATGCATGTTCGGCTTTTCCGGAACAAAGTCCGTCAGCTCGGAGTTTGCTGCAATCATGGAGCAGTACCACATCGGCAATGTGATTCTGTACGGGCAGAACATGTCCCGCTCCAACAGCGACGGCGGCTTTGCCCAGTGCAGGGGATTGACCGACAGCATCCGCGCTGCGAATACGAGCGAAATCCCGCTTTTGATCAGTACCGATGTGGAGGGCGGCAGCGTCACACGATTCCATTGGAAAAAGACGCTCGACAGCGCCAAAACGCTCGGAAGCAAGTATGACACCGAACGGGCGACCAACCAGTTCGTTACGATCGGCGAAGGATTGCTCAGCGCAGGAATCAACGTCGATCTTGCCCCGGTGCTGGATGTATCCAAGCATCCGGACGCGCACTTTATGGGAAAGCGCATCATCTCTTCGGATACGGACATCGTTTCGGACATCGGCATCGCCTGCATCGACGGGCTGCACAAGGCCGGTCTGCTGTCGATCGTCAAGCACTTCCCGGGGCACGGATCCGCAACGACCGATTCACACGACGCGACGCCGGTTGTGTCCAAGTCGTATGATTCGCTGCGCTCCTATGACTGCATTCCGTTCCGCAATGCGATCCGACACGGAGTGGACGGCGTCATGGTCGCGCATATTCTGTATGAATCGCTCGATGACAAGCACATCGCAAGCCAGTCGGCGATTATCATCGGGGACTTGCTGCGCGGGGAATACGGGTTTACCGGCATCGTCATGAGCGACGATTTCCGCATGGCAGGGCTTCGAAAGCAAAGTACGCTCGACAAAGCGGCGGTGCGGTTTCTGCTGGCCGGCGGAGATCTGATCCTGTGCGGGGCGAATCACAGCTATCAGCAAAAAATTCTGGATGGTCTTTATCAGGCGGTGCAGGACGGAACGTTAACCCAAGAGCGCATCGACGAAAGCGTTTTTCGGATTCTGTCCGCCAAGCTGCGGGTTACGGACTGGACGGTTTAAGCATTTTTTGCAAAGTTTGGATATGAGGGGGCAATATGACGAAAATCGGGTTTGACAATCAAAAGTATATCGAAATGCAGTCGAAGCGCATTCTGGAGCGAATTGCGCAGTTCGGGGATAAGCTGTATCTGGAATTCGGCGGCAAGCTGTTTGACGATTATCATGCGTCGCGCGTGCTGCCCGGCTTTTTGCCCGACACAAAAATCAACATGCTCGTACAACTCAAGGAATCCGCCGAGATCATCATTGCGATTCATGCCGGGGACATCGAGCGCAACAAGATCCGCAACGATCTCGACATCGCGTATGACCGCGAGGTGCTGCGCCTGATCGACGCCTTCCGCAAAAAAGGCCTGCTGGTTTCCGGCGTCGTTGTCACGCGCTACCGCGGACAGGCTTCGGTGGATGCGTTTGCCGACCGGCTTTCGCAGCTTGGCATCCGTGTATATCGGCATTACCCGATTGAAGGCTACCCCCAGAATCCGCAGCTGATCGTGAGCGAAGACGGTTTCGGCAAGAACGAATTCGTCGAAACGACGCGTCCGCTCGTCGTCGTGACCGCGCCCGGCCCGGGCAGCGGCAAGCTTGCCGTGTGCCTGTCGCAGGTGTATCAGGAATTTCGCCGCGGCGTGCGCGCAGGCTATGCCAAGTTTGAAACGTTCCCGATCTGGAACCTGCCGTTGACGCATCCGGTCAACCTCGCTTATGAGGCGGCAACGACCGATCTCGATGACGTGAACATGATCGACCCGTTCCACCTCGAGGCGTACGGAATCACCACGGTCAACTACAACCGCGATGTAGAAGCATTTCCGGTGCTGAACTCGATGTTCAAGCATATCTACAACGAATCTCCCTATAAGTCACCGACGGATATGGGCGTCAACATGGTGGGCTTCTGCATCAAAGACGACGGTATTGTGCGCGAGGCCGCCAATCAGGAGATCATTCGCCGCTATTACCAGGCCGCGTGTGCATATAAGCGCGGGCAGCTCAGCAAAGACCAGGTCTATAAAGCCGAGATGATCATGACACGCTCCGGTCTTTCGCTGGACGATCGCATCGTTGCCACTGCTGCTCGTGCCCGCGCGGAGGAAACCGGCGCCCCCGCCTTTGCGATCGAACTGCCTGACGGACGCATTGTCACCGGTAAAACCGGCAGCATGGTCGGCGCAGCCGCCGGCGCGCTTGCAAATGCGCTGAAGGCGCTTGCCGATATTCCCGATGACATCGATCTGATTGCGCCGATCGTTCTGCAGCCGATCCGTGATCTCAAAACACAGCATTTCGGAAGCGAAAACCCGCGTCTGCACAGCGACGAGTTCCTCTATGCGCTTTCGATCTGTGCGGCAACCAACCCGATGGCTGCGCTGGCCCTAAAGCAGCTTCCGAAGCTCCGTGGCTGTGAGGCGCATGCGAGCGTCATTCTTTCCCGCGTCGATACCGAAACGTATCGCCATCTCGGCCTCAACTGCACCTGTGAACCCGAGCGTGAAACCGGTCGGATGCTGGATTGGAAATAATACATCGAAAGTATCAACAGCCCATGCCAAACGGCATGGGCTGTTCTCATAAGACGTTTTTATCGAATCTGTGCCATTGCAAAGTTCTGATAGGCGGGATCGTCGGTTACTTCGCGGATCACGCGGAAGCGTTCCGGGATGTGTACGTCTGCATTGGGATCGTTGACTTCAGCCTGCAAAATGGCAGTATCGGGCCAATTCGGATAGAAATCCACTTCGAATGCCTGTGCATCGCCGACAAGGCAATAACGCGTTTTGCGGATCGGGCGACAGGCGGGATCGGCCTCCATCATCAGCTGCTGATAGTCGTCGAGCGAGAGCCGCTTTTCCGTCTCGATCCGGCTGCCGTCGGTTCCGGTGCAATGCGTTGTCATATAATAAATATAGCTGCCGTCGCGGCCGCGCATGCAGATACGCCGTTTCTCGCCCTGTACGTCGGTCAAATACGTTTGAATGATCTCGACGCGGCGACATGATGGGTTCTCCTCGAGCCAGCTCCGGTCGGGCAGCTCGATCAAGAAGCGACGCGCGTGCTCGAACGGTGCAGGCTTGCCGAGCGACGTCATGACCTCGCGCAGCAGTCGAACGAGCTTTCCGTTGAAATCCGTCGAATTGTCGATAATCCTCAGGTGCGGATGCCCGGCCCACGCCGCAAGTGTTTTGGCATCGAGTTCGATCGCCTCCTCCAGCGTCTCAACGCGTGCGGTGTTGTTATCGGTCGTGTAAAACGCCTCGGCGCCTTTTGCAGCGGTGACCATATGGAACACGGCGTCATACTTATCGCGAAATGCCACCTCGTTTTGTCCAAGCTCTTTCAAAATTGCGGCAAACTCGTCCTCGGTCATATACGGCTTATCATCCATCGAACCGCGATCACAGACGATGACAACCTCTTTGGACGCGCTTGCCTCGGCCGCCTGCCGATAGATCTGCTCGCGCAGAAGCTGATAGCGCACCTGCACCCGCTGGAAATCGAAGTTCGTACGCGAGGCGCGCGCCGTCACGCCGCTGTTGTTCAGCTCGGTGCAGGTCTCCGGAATGAACATGACCGCATAGCCGCTGTCGGTCAGCGCATTTTGCAGCCAGCTCATAGCCGTTGTTTTGCCTGCACACGGTCCGCCCGTGATGACGATGGTATGGATTTGGTTCATAAGGGCCTCCTGTGGGGCATGTGCCGTTCTTGTCTTTAGGTCTATCACATTTTTCCGTGAGAATCAACCCTTATTTGCAAAAAACACGTGTCGCAGGTGTGCAAACGGCGCATAAGGACGCAGCCATATCTCCACGCTCTATTTTATAAACGAAATCCAACGCAAACGCGAACCGCTCGTGCACGCGCTCATTATCGACCGGGCGGTTCGGCACGGCAGCGTTCAAGGGCGGAACCTTTGAAAAAAAGGAAACTTTCCATCGCTTTTGGACCAAATTCGATGTATAATAGTAACCATCACACAGAAAACAGGAATCATACATGAAACGGGTTTGGAGCTTTTTAAAACGCGAACCGATGCTGACGGTATCGGTACTGGCTGCGGTCATCGCGATGATTGTGACGCCGCCGAGCGCGCGATTGATCACGGACATTGACTGGCGCACGCTCGGAACACTTTTGATGATGCTTTGCGTCCTTGAGGGATTCAAGCAGGAAAACGTGCTGCGTCCTCTGATTCGGCTTGCCGCAGGGATGGAGCGCATGACGGTGCTGTCGCTGTTTCTGATCTTTGGCGTTTTCTTTACGTCGATGTTCGTTACCAATGACGTTTCGCTGATCATCTTTGTCCCGGTGACCATTCTCCTGTTCCGAAGCGGGGACAAGGAACGGTACCTTTTGCCGATCCTGACGATGGAGAACATTGCCGCGATTCGCGGATCGCTGCTGACGCCGTTCGGCAGCCCACAGAACCTGTTTCTGTACGGGCAGGCAAAGGTCAGCGCCGGACATTTTATGCTGCACATGCTGCCGCTTTGCGTCATGTCCGCATTGCTTCTTGTGCTGTTCGTATTCGTGCTGTATCGAAAGGATCCGAAAGAACGCATCTCGGCCGGGATCAATCTGGCGCCGTGGACGCCCATGGGACGCAAAAAGCGCATTACGTATGCCGCGCTGTTTGTTCTGATCCTTGCGGTCATTGTGACGCGCACGCCGTATTGGTATGCTGCGGTCGGCATCGTTCTGGTTACCATTCTGATCGTGGATCGTCAGCTGCTGAAAAAGGTCGATTATGTGCTGCTTGTAACGTTCCTTTGCTTTTTCATTTTTTCCTCATCGATCGCAGCGAACGAGCGAATCGCATCGCTTTTGAAGCGCGCCGTCGCGCACAACGAATACTGGTGGGCGATCGGTCTCAGTCAAGTGATTTCAAACGTACCGGCTTCGATCGTGCTTTATCCGTTCACCGAGAACTTTGCGGGGCTGATCTACGGCGCAGATACCGCGGGACTGTGTTCTTTGATCGGTTCGCTTGCATCGGTAATCAACTATCGCATCTACGTGCGCGAGTACCCGAACGGCGGCAAAGCGTTTATCAAGACGTTCACACTTGTCAGCTGGGCCTTTTTCCTTCTCGTTGTCCTACCCGGATATCTGCTCTCGTTTTGGCCGTTCTTTTAACATAATGCGGGGCCTCCAAGCAGGCGTTGGCCCCGTCCGGACTTGCATCTGTCCCTTGCAAAGGAAAAGCGATTGCGGTATGATAAGATTGATTCGCAAAGCCGAGCCAAGGAGGCGCCATGAAAACCGTTCGTTTTGCAACCATTGAGGACATCCCCGCCATCTTGCACCTGCTCGAACAGGTAAACCTGGTCCATCATCTCGGGCGGCCGGATCTGTTCCGCCGCGCGACCAAGTACGGCGAAGCCGAGCTTTGCGCGATTCTTCAAGATCCCAAAACGCCGGTATTTGTCTGCGAGGAGAACGGCACGGTATTGGGGCATGCGTTCTGTATCTTACAGGAGATTGCGGGCGACCGGCTGCTCTGCGACCGCAAAACGCTTTATCTCGACGACATCTGTGTAGACGAAGCCGCACGCGGCAAGGGTGTCGGGCATGCGTTGTACCGGCATGTTGAGGCGTACGCAAAGGCGCTCGGCTGCTACAACGTGACGCTGAACGTATGGTGCTGCAATCCGGGGGCGATGCGCTTCTATGAGGCGATGGGACTGGTCCCGCAAAAAGTCGGATTGGAACGGATTCTTTGACGAAAGCGAACCCGGATTGCCGCTGTCGAAAGGAAAACGCTATGGGTATGCCTTCAGAAAACAATCAAAGCGCTGTGCAGGGCAAAGAACGTCTCCGGCGCAGTCTGCCGCTGCTGCTCTTTTTGAGCGTCTGGGCGATTGCGATTTTGGTGTTCTGGTGCTTTGGGGGCAGCCTGGACGCGATGGGTTATTCGATTCTGTTTCTCTATCTTCTCCTGCCGCTGGCAATTCTCTCCACATCGTTTTTCATCGGGTTTGATTCCTCGTTTGGACACGCGCGTTATCTGATGCCGCTTTTCTATGGCATACTGTATCTGCTTGCGGAGTATGGAACGTTCAACCTTGCAAACATCGTTGCAAACGGCAAACGCTCCTCATGGAACACGCCGGAATGGACCTTGCTCATAGCCGACATCGTACTGTCGGCTGTCGGCATCGGTCTTGGCACGCTTGCGCGCTTTCTGAAAAGCCGAAAGGCGCTAAAGGAGGATCGCTGATGTATTACCATGCCTCTCCCGTTTCGGGCATCGACGTGCTGAAGCCGCATGTTTCCAATCACAACCGCCCGTTAGTCTATTTTTCCGAAAAGCGGGAAAATGTACTCGTCTATCTGTCCAACGCGATCGAAAAATTCTGCCGGGAAACAGGCTTTCCCCACTCCGGCCCGTGGCAAAAATGGGGACCCTACGGATTCACTTCAGACAGGCTTTTGCAGATTCAGGAATACTATCCGAACGCGCTGACTGAAACGTATGCGGGCGTTTCGGGCTATATCTACTCGGCGGATACGATCGAACCGGCGAATGTTCCGATCCATATCCCGTTTGCGGCAGTCTCCGAACGACCCGTCCGCGTGACGGTCTGTGAATTCGTTCCGGATGCGCTCGAAGCAATCCTCGCAGCCGAGCGGAGCGGTCTGATCTCGATCCTGCGATACGCGGACGCGGCGGATCGGATCGAAGCGTTCAACCGACGCACCATCCCGACTGAATATGAAAACGCCGCCGCGCATCCGGAATATCGTAACTTTTTAAAAGCGAAATTCCCTCATCTGCTGAATGATCGCCAATAACAGTCTAAGCCGGATGCAAAAAGCGCTCAAAACGCGGCGCTGCCGGATTCTTCGGTCAAAAGCTTCCGCACAGAACACCATCAGAGCGAGCCAATCGACACGCGAACGGATAGGAGGAAAAACCATGTTTCGGGACATGAGACGGGCAAAACAAAAGCTCCCGCGAGAGAGCTGTGAAGCGATTTTATCGAATGGAACATACGGCGTACTCGCCGTGCTTGGCGACGAAGGATATCCTTACGCAGTCCCGCTGAATTACGTCTATCAAAACGGCCGCATCGTGTTCCATTCCGCAAAAACGGGTCATAAAGTGGACGCGCTCGCCTCGTGCGATAAGGCGTCGTTTTGTGTTGTGGACAAGGACACCGTCGTTCCGGAGGAGTACACGACGTATTTTCGCAGCGTGATCGCGTTCGGGCGGGTCCGCACGATTGATGATCCGGTCGAAAAACGCGCCGCCATCGATGCGCTTGCAAGGAAATACCATCCGATCGATACCGCCGAGCACCGCAATGCCGCCATTGACCGCGAATGGATGCCGCTTCAAATGTACGAACTGATAATCGAACACCTTTCCGGCAAGGAAGCGATTGAGCTGGTTCGTGCAAAGCACAAGCAGAATTGAAAAGAGGCTGTTCACTCTACCGCATGGGTTTTTGAACAGCTTCTTTCGTCCAATCCGATCACTCGGTCCATATTCATATTCAGGTTGTTTTTGAAATTCAGATTCTGCGCTACTTTTGAATGTAAGCATCCGCTTTTTTTAGAATCTCTTTTAGATTCGGATGCCACAGCAGTGGAAGCGCCTCGTCATAGGACACGGTGCGGATGCGTTTGATCTCGTTGCTCGGCTGCGGCAGCGCTTCGGCGGGATCATAGGACGCAAGAAAGAACGTCACCTGTTTGCGCGTGCCGGGTTTGCTCGGAAGCTCGTATTCATCGAGCTCGCAAAAGTCGGTATCGAGTGTGGCACGGATGCCCGTTTCTTCAAAAATTTCGCGAAGTGCGGTCTGCTCCTTTGTTTCACCCGGCTCGATATGCCCCTTCGGGAAGCCGTAATGCGAATCAAACACCAAAACATAGCGCGGCGAACCGTTTTTCAGTGCATACAGCACCGCCCCGCAGGAATACTCCATGTTCATCCGTTCCGCCTCCTTTCCCCGCCGAACAAAAGCTCGGCAATATGCACCGCATTCGCCCCGCCGAGCAGCAGCCCTTCTGTGCAGTAATGACAGTACGCAACGACCGGTCTATTCATAAAGCGCTTGCAGTATGTCTCCATCATCGCCTTTTGCTCCGCTTCACTATGCGGCAAAAACTTGCCCTCGGCATTCCGTCCGAATCGCACCGGCGCAAGCTTCGCATTGCGCGGCGGCGCTTCCCGGTAGAGCGAATTGCCGCAAAATTCCGTTTTTTCAAACGCATCCGGCAGCTCGATCGTCTTTGCTCCGGCCTTGTGCAGCAGGCTTCGCACGGCATCCTGCTCGGCGCGATGATCCTTCAGCCTCCAGCAATCCTGCACAAACCACTCCGTACCCGACAGGTCCGGCAGCGGGAACGCCGCATCTTCGTTCAGCAGCTCCCAAAGGGAACGCACGGTCGCCTGCGGCTTCCATTCTTCCAGAATCGCGGTACAGTTGTGGCACAGGGAATACACCGTATCGCCTGCGCCGAAATTCGCGCTGTCCGGCAGGGCTGTCCATGTATCTTGCAGTTCCTTCGGCAGCTTTTCGGTAAAAAAGGTCGTTTTATAATTCGGGACGCAGCAACGCACAACGGAAAGATCGCCGCGCGCATGGATGTAATCCAGAATCCTTTTTGACAGTGCCGGATAGCGCGTTGTAAACACGCAGCTTGCGATATAGTAGCGGCTCACAGCTCGATTACCGTTTCCGAAAGCGGCTTGCGCTTGCCGTGATTCGGAGAGGAAACCGCCTCCGGTGCGGGATAGCCGATCGGCATCAGCAGCACGACCTGCTCATTTTCGGGCAAATCAAATGCGGCATGCACTTCGGAATTGGGCATATAGCCCACCCAACAGGAGCCGATTCCCTCATTCCATGCCGCAAGCATCA
>JAUMVL010000057.1 GCA_030530185.1 Clostridia bacterium
CAGGCAGATCGCATTTTTCGGCATGTTTGAAAACGTTCTGCATCAGCGGATCGTCCACGCGCATACTGGCGGTGAATTCGCCGATGCCCTTTGCGCCGAGCGACTTATAATAGTTCAGAATCACGGAGAAATCGGAATCCGGGCTGCGCATCAGCCAGCGCGGATCGACGTTGCAGAACCACCAGCCGATCGTTTCGGGATATTGCTCTGCCGCCATGCGTGCGTCGCGGTTGGACAGCTGATCGGTTTGGAATTCCGGCGATACCAGGGGCAGCGCAACGCCCTTTTCGACGCCGATCTTATCGTACATGCCGCGCAGATCGGGCGGCGTCAATGCCCAGTTTTCACCGCCTCCCATGCAGGGATAGGCTTTTTCCATCGTGACATGCGCGTGAATGTCCAGTTTTTTCAGTATCATGATTGCTACCTTCTTTCTGTTCCGATTGTATCTTCATCTTACGCCTTTTCGACCGCAGACGCCATAGATACAATTCTGAAATCATGTGTTTTTTGACGGGTTTTTTCCTGCTGTTTTGACACACGAAAAGGACGCCGTTTGCATCCATAAGCGCATACGGCGTCTGTTCCGTTTACTTCGTTTTCCAGGGCGGCAGTTCGGGCAGACACTGTTCGAAACGATCCACATATGCCTGCATACAGTCGCCCGCATAGGTTCCGGTTAAGAACCGGTCGATGGTCGTGCGGTAGAATTCTTCCCAGGACGCCGTTTCGTCAAGTGGGCGAATCGGATAGAACAAAATGCCGTTTTTGGCAGCCGCCGTCTGATCGCCCGGCGCGTCGCCGAGCATGACCGCATGATCGGGGGCGTACTGACCCTTGACCGCTGCGATGATTTCCGCTTTCGTGCCGTCCTCCTGTGCGCCGAGCAGCGCAACATACCGATCGATGCCGTGTTCATGCCACTCTTTGACCAGCGCTTCCCGCGGGGTCGCGGAAACGATCACGATGTCCGCGTATTCGCTGAGTTTCTGCAGACTTTCACGCACGAACGGGAACGGCGGAATGCCGTGCACCATCTTTGCCACGCGGGCGTTCATATCGAGCGACCAGCGCAGTACGCGCGCCATTTCGGGATCGTCGGTCAGTTTCGACACTGCATCGTTGTTAAGGATCGGCGCCGTCTGCACCCATTGCCGGAAATGCTCATACGGCGGCATGGTAAATTCCCGCTGCTGCACCTCGGGGCGCTCTTTCAGAAGATCAAGCACTCGAATCACCGCATGGAAGCGGCTGCAGCCGCGCGTTTTGGAATACAGGTTGACGAACTCCCACGCTTCACGCGCCAGGCTCGAAATCGGCTGCAGATCCCAATTGTCGATCGTGGCGGGGCAGAAGCACTCCTTATGCTTGATTTCCATGGTGTCGAACGCACAGCCGTCTGAGTCGATGCAGACCAGAAACGGATGGCGAGCGACGTATTCGGTTTCCAATGCGTTCGTTTTCATGTGCGCCTCACAGGAGCCACTTTTCAATGGCCTTGGCAAAGCCGTCACGGTCGAACCGGTCGGTTACGTCGTCGGCAATGGCTTTCAGTCGTTCGTCGCCGTTCTCCATCGCAATGCCGAGCGCGGCGCGGGACACCATCGAAGCATCCATGCCCATCGAATCGCCGACGCTCATGACGTTGTCAAACGTCAGGCCGAGACGATCCAGCAGCGTTTCCATGGCTTTGACGCGGTCAGTGTTCGTGCTGTAGAACTGGATATCCTTAGTCGTGCCGTCGAGGAACTCGACATACGGACGCGCTTTCAGTCCGTCGATGATCGGCTGCTGCTTCTCCTCAGGGACGCCGTAGAGGTTGAATTTTTCAACGCCGAGCTGTTCCTGCAGAAGGAATTCGCTGAGTTTGCTGCGGACGCCGATCTGTTTGCCGGAATCAATGTACCAGACATGGTGCGGCGGAACCGGGTATTTCCAAATTTCGTCCAACACTTCCTGTTCAAAGTACAGACTACCGTCGGCCGCGACCTCGCTGTAAATATGCTGACCTTCGTACAGGCGGGCAAGATCGGCGGACTGTTCGGGCGTGAACGTTTCCTTGTAGATGATTTCGCCGGTCCAGCGGTCGATCACGCGCGCGCCTGCGGCGGTCACCCAATAGCGGAACGTCAAATCTCTGTCGATCTGCGGCGGGAACATATTCGCGCTGCGACCGGAGCAAGGCACACAGATGATGCCGCGCTTCTGACATTCGCGCAAAGCGTGGATGGTGCGGAAACTCATCCACGTCTGATCCCGCTGCAGGGTCGTTCCGTCAAAGTCCAAAGTAATCAGTTTGATCTGACTTTTTTCAAACATGCGATTTGTTTTTCTCCTTTTCTTTTACATATCCACATCCGTGTTGCCGGTCAAGCGGAAGAACAGCAGCATGGACAGAACAACGACGACCATCAGGATCGTGGCAAGTGCGGAGGCAACGCCGTACGCGCCCTTGCTGACCTGTTGGAACATAGATACCGTGATCGTCGCCGTACGGTTGTTGTACAGCATCAAGGTCGAGGACAATTCCTGAATCAATGTGATCCAACTGAGGATTGCGCCGGAAACGATACCCGGCGTCATAACCGGCATCGTGACCTTAAAGAATGTCGGCACTGAACTGTAGCCGAGACTGGCCGACGCTTCATCGATGCTCGGACTGATCTGCCGCAGAATGGATGCGCTCGAACGCAGGGTATACGGCAGACGGCGGACGATATACGACAGAATGATGATCGTGCCGGTGCCGCCGAGTGCAAGGATATTGACGGCGTCTTTGGTCAGTACGATCACATGCCCGAGAATCAGCACGGTGCGTTCGTTAGCGATCCGCGCCGCCATATCGGGCGAGAAGGTTGTCTGGAAGCTGAAGCCCGTGTTGTAGCAGATCAGCAGCATCAGGCCGAAGATCGTGCCGGAAATAACGTAGGGCATCTGCGCGCAGGCGTCGAGAATGCGGGAGAAGATGTTCTTGCGGCGCACCGTGATGTAGGCAAACATCGTGCCGAACACGACGATGACCACGATGGCGATGATGCCGTACTTGAACGTGTTCCCAATGGCGCGTCCCATCTTGTTCCACGCCTGTACATAGTTGTCGAGCGTCCAGGTCGTCTGAATGATCCCGTGCCGAACCTCGCGGAACGACAGCATCACGCAGTACAGAACCGGCAGGAACGCCAGAAACGTGACCAGATACACATACAGATGCGCAAAGACTGCGCCGACAGGATTCTTGATCTTCTTGGCCACAGGGGGATTGAGCATGCTCATGTTGTAGTTCTTGCGCGAAAAATACATCTGCAGCAGGAACACGACGATGGCAATGAAGATCATGATGAACGCAATGCTGGAAGCAAAGAATGCGTCACCGCCTTCTTCGCTGAGCCACTCGTTGTAAACGAGGACGGGCATGGTGGTGTAACCTTCGCCGATCAATCGCGGCGTGCCGTAGTCGGCGAATGCACGCAAAAAGATGATCGCGCCGCCGGACAGGATCGTCGGGGTGACGAGAGGCAGACTGATCTTTAGGATCTTTTTCAGGCCGTGATCGCCCAGACTTTCGGCTGCTTCATCCAAAGACTTGTCAACCTTTTTCAGCGCGCCCTTGGTGTACATGTACATGTAGATAAACAGGTGCAGCGTAAAGACAAGCAGGATGCCGTTGAAGCCGTAGATCGGCGGCAGATCGATTCCGAAGTTTGCAAAAAACTTGGTGATCGCGCCAGCTCTGCCGAACATCAGGATCCACGAATATGCACCGATGAACGGCGGAGAGAACATGGACATGATGATGACAATGTTCAGCGCCTTGATGCCGGCGATCTTGAAGTTCGTCGTAATATACGCCATGGAGACGCCAATCACCGAGGCAAGAATCGTGGCGATGAACGTGACCTTGACCGAGTTCCAGACCGCGCCGCGGTAGTACGGGGTCGTGACGAACCGGATGAAGTTGTCCGCCGAGAGATGCCCCGGATTCTCTACCGACTGGAAAGCGTTCATGACCAGATGGATCACCGGATAGATCAGAAACAATCCGAAGAACACCAGTGATACGACGGTCATGAAACTCCAGAAATCAAAACGATATCCTTTCTTAAACATTGCTCTCGACTCCCTCGATCAGCGTGGTCTCCGTCTGTTTGTCGAACAGATTGATCCGCCGCGTGTTCACACCCAGATACACCGTGTCGCCCTCGCTGAAAATGTGTTCGGCGCTTGATGTGTCCGCGCTGACTTCCACATTGTAGCCGAGGCCGCAGTCCATGATGTACTGGATGTATTTGCCGAGGAATCGCTTGACCAGAACCGTCGCCTTTATACCGCTGCCCTCCGCCTCGAAGGTAAATTCCTCCGGCCGGACGTAGACAAGGATTTCCTCGTCCTTTTTCAGCGGTTTCAGATTCTCGACAACGATGTCCGGTCCGCTCGGCATGCGAACCGTTGTCCGCCCGCCGGACTGCTCCTTCACAACGCCGAGGATGCGGTTGCTGTGACCGATAAAGTCGGCAACGAACGTGTTATACGGACGCAGATAAATCTGTTCCGGCGCTTCGATCTGCTGAATGTCGCCCTTGTTCATAACCGCGATGCGATCGGAAATGGCGAGTGCTTCCTCCTGGTCGTGCGTGACGTAAACCGTCGTGATGCCGATTTTCTTCTGAATGTCACGGATCGCTTCCCGCATTTCGATACGCAGTTTTGCGTCCAGGTTGGAAAGCGGTTCGTCCATCAGAAGCACCTGCGGCTTGACGACGATAGCGCGAGCGAGCGCAACGCGCTGCTGTTGACCGCCGGACAGTTTATCCGGATAGCGATCCTTGTACTGCGTGATCTGTACGGTTTCCATGATTTCAGCCACGCGCTGCTTGATCTCCTCTTTCGGGAGTTTTTTATTTTTCAAGCCGTATTCGATGTTGCGGTAAACCGTCATGTTCGGGAAGATGGCGTAGTTTTGGAACACCATGCCGAAATTCCGCTTGTAAACCGGAATACGGTTGATAACCTTATCATCGAACGCAATCGTGCCCGCTTCGATGGAGTTGAAGCCGGCGATCATGCGCAGCAACGTCGTCTTGCCGCAGCCGGACGGCCCGAGCAGCGTGAACAACTCGCCAGGTTTGATGTCCAAAGACAAATCACGGATGACGACGTTGTCTTCATACTGCTTTTTCGTGTTTTTGATATGGATTGCAACTGCCACGTTTTTCTCCTTTTCTCCAACACCCCGTTACCGGAAAACCAATAACGGGGTGTTGAATCACTTGATTTTTCGATTTCAATCAGCCGAGGTTTGCAATGATATCCTGCAGCTTGGCCTTCAGGTCCTTGTTCGCATTGACCCACTCGGTCGGATACATCAGAGCAGGAAGCTGATCGCTGCTCGGGATGCCCTCAATGCTGAACGTGACGTCCGGACGCACCGAGCGCTGGTTCAGTTTATCGGCGTGCGCCTGCTGTACGTCATGGCTGAGCATGAAGTCAATGTAGGCTTTGCCGTTCTCGGGGTTCGGGCCGTCCTTGATCAGCGCCATGAAGGAGTTACGGAGCGTAATGCCTTCCTTGGCGTAAACCGGATGGACTTTAACGCCGTCGAGCATCAGGGTGATGATCAATTCCTCGTTGGTGATACCGACGACATATTCGCCGTTGGCGACCGCCTGCGGAACCTGAGAGGAAGAACTGTGCATCTTGCCGTCGAGGTTGGTGAGGAACGCCTTAACGAAATCCCAATGATCATCCATCGTGTCGCCGTTCTTTTCTGCCATGGCGCAGAGCATATTGATGATCTGCTCACGGGAGGACGATGCACCGGACGGATCGCAGAAACTGATCTGGCCCTTGAGGGCTTCGTTCGTCAGAGATTCCCAACCGTCAATCGTGACGCCAGACTTGGCAAGCAGTTCGTCATTGACGATGATCGAGTTCACGTTGATCTGAACCGGCGTGTACAGGTCGGTATCGCCGGAGAACGACGGCAGAATGTTGACCTTTTCCGGAGAAACATACGGCGTAAGGTACGGTTCAAGTCCCGCATAGATGGAAGCGGAACCGCCGATCATAACGTCGGCCTGCGGGTTGTCTTTTTCGGCCTCGATACGGGCAGTCAATTCACCGGAACCGGCGCTGACAAACTCGAGTTCGCAATCCGGATACATGGCGTCCCACAGTTCCTTTTCGAGATCCTGCTGATCCTGGCTGGATGCGGTGTAAACAACAACACGTCCGGTCGGGACATATTTGGTTTCCGCAGGCTCTTCCTGTTTCGTTTCCGTCGCAGCGGGTTCATCCTGTTTGGTTTCCGTCACGGCAGGCTGGGTCTGCGTCTCGGCCGGTTTGGTCTCGGTTATTCCCGAGGATGCGGGCGTCTGCGTGCAGGCGACAGCGCTAAGTACCAGCATCAGTGCGAGTGCGATCGCAAGTATCTTTTTCTTCATGACTTTTCCTCCTTTAGTGTGTATGCTGAAGCATCTCTGCTCTTAGCCAAATAAAATCATATAGGTTTTACGGCCGCTTTACATATGTGATTTTACAGGAAGTTTCGCATTTACTCCATGTGTATTTTTTTGAGATGTATGTGTTATTTTACACAGATTTTGTATAGAATTCTGCAAAAATGAAAAGAGTCCGGGTTTTTCTGCCCGGAAAACGAAATTATTACCTAATTATATAATAAAATCAAGATGCAGTGCTTGAAAACACCCAGGAAATATGTGTTTTTTTCTCGGAGATGGAATTCTATTTCTTCGGTGTACGCTGCGCGCGCAGCGATTTGCGATACTGCATCGGAGACATGCAGACATAGGATTTGAACACCTTGCTGAAGTAGAACTGATCGCAAAAGCCGAACCGTTCGGCGATCTCGTTGATGGAAAGGGAATCGTCCTTCAGCAGTTCAATCGCTGCTTCGATTTTGAGGTTTTGCGTATAGTGCGTGATCGTTTCGCCGGTCACCTGCTTGAATACCTTGCACAGATAGTTCGGGCTCAGGGACACATGCGCGGACAGGTCTGCAAGGCTCAGCGGCGCGCTGAGATGCGCTTTGATGTATTCCTGCAATTCGGTCACCATTGCGTTTGTCCAGCCGATGCCCGCAGATTCATTTTCAAAATTCACGTTCTGCAAAATCAGCGACAGAAACGCATTGACGTAGGAAAGGATCGCTTCTGCGGAGCCGGCGCGGTTCTTCTGCCGTTCGAGGAAGATTTCACCGATGAGGAAGTTGCCCGGGATATTCAGGTCGGAGCCCCAGATCTTGCTGCGCGTGTTTGCCGAATAGATCGTGTAACTTGTGCGCACAATCTCGCCGGTGATGCTGATCCACATCATATTTGCGGTCGGATCGACCGAGGATCCCCATTTGATCCGGTGCAGCGTGCCCGGCGGGATGATGCAGAACTGTCCCGGCGCAAGGTCGTAATAGTTCTGTCCGATCTGAACGAGCGTGTGCTTGTCCAACTGGATCGTCATTTCATAATAGTTATGTTCCTCCAGGTCGGTAAAAGCGTCGTCGGGACGCTGCTGTTCCGAACGAATGTTGGCAATTTGCGGTGTTTCTTGACCGAGGTGCAGGTTCCGGAACAGGTCGTTCAGATTTTCCGGCGTCAGATGGCTCCGGATATGGTTCAATACATGGATAATGCGTTCTTTCATGCGGCCTGCTCCTTTCATGATTCTTGAAATTTTCCTCATTTTAGCGCAATCCGCTCCAAAAATCAAGCGAAACCGAGCAGGTAAAAAAAGCTACATAAAATCTGCGTAAAGTATTACATAAACATTCATGAAATCCACATTTTCATTTTTCCGTGAATCTTTTATAATAAAGGTGCAATAGCCCGATATCGGGCGCATGGCGGAGGTAATTACATGAAAGCATTTTCCAAAGATGAATTGCAGGTTCGCGTATTCGAAACGCGAGCAGAAATGGGCGCGGCGTCGGGTGCGGACTTTGCCGCAGCCGTGAAAAACCTGCTGGTCGAAAAAGAACATATCCGCGTTGTGTTTGCCGCAGCGCCCAGTCAGAATGATTTTCTCGACGCAATCGTGCACGACCCGTCGATCGACTTTACAAGGATCGATGCATTCCATATGGACGAATATGTCGGACTGGATCGGCATGCCCCGCAGGCGTTCGGTCAGTTTCTGCGCGACCGGCTGTTCGATCTCGTTCCGTTCCGTTCGGTTTCCTATCTGAACGGCGAAGATCCCAATACCGCCAAAACGACGGCGGAATATGCCGCGCTTCTGAATGCGGAGCCGATCGACATTGTCTGCATGGGCATTGGCGAAAACGGCCATATCGCATTCAATGATCCTGCGTTTGCAAAGTTCAACGATCCCAAAGACGTCAAGGTCGTGGAACTGGACGATACCTGCCGGATGCAGCAGGTGCATGACGGCTGCTTCGATACGTTCGACGCGGTCCCGACCCATGCGCTGACGCTGACTGTGCCGCGTCTGATGCGGGCAACGTACCATTTCTGCATGGTTCCCGCCCCGACCAAGGCGCAAGCCGTCAAACGAATGCTGACCGGTGAGATTTCTGAGGAATGCCCTTGCACGATCCTGCGCAAACAGCCGCATGCGATCCTGTATCTCGACGGCGACAGCAGCGCGCTCTTATAAGGTGACTGTTATGAAAAAACTGATCCGAAACGTTCGTATTGTGGACGGCGGTCTGATTACGCCCGGCAGTCTGCTGATCGAAGACGGGAAAATTGCCGGCGTGCTCGCGCCGGACGCCGTTGTGCCGGATGCAGAAACGTTTGCGGGCGACGGTCTGTACGCCTCTGCAGGGTTTATTGACACGCATACGCACGGCGCAGGCGGCGCGGACTTTATGGACGGCACGACCGATGCGTACAAGACCGCCTGCCGGATGCACCTGATCCATGGCACAACGACGATCATCCCAACGACGCTTGCCGCGTCCAACGAGGAGATCGCCCGCAGTATCGAGGCGTTCAACGCGGTAAAGGAAGTACTGAACCGTGACCAGTATGTACCCGGCCTGCACCTCGAAGGACCGTATTTTGCCATGGCCATGAAGGGCGGACAGGATCCGCGCTACATCCGCAATCCCGATCCTGCTGAATACCGCGCATTTGTAGAAAACGCCAAGGGCGCGATCCTGCGCTGGTCGATTGCGCCGGAACTGCCCGGTGCGATGGAGATGGGCGATTACCTCTGCGCAAACGACATTATCCCGACCATCGGTCATACCGATGCGACCTATGATGACGTAAAGGAAGCGCTCCGTCATGGCTATACGCATATTACGCATCTGTATTCCTGCACCTCCTCGATCGTCCGCAAGGGCGGGTTCCGCATTCTCGGCGTTACCGAAAGTGCGTACTGCTTCGATGCGCTGACTGTGGAACTGATCGCCGACGGATGCCATCTGCCGTTGGAACTGATCCGCATGATCGTCAAGTGCAAGGGTGTGGACCGGATCGCGCTGATTACCGATTCCCTGCGCCCTGCGGGACTGGACGTGACCGAAACCACGATCGGCAGTTCCGAGGACGGACGCAGTGTGATCATTGAAGACGGCGTTGCCAAACTGCCCGACCGCAGCGCGTTTGCGGGGAGCATTGCCACAGCGGACCGGCTGGTGCGGACGGTATGGAAGAAAGCGGGAATCCCGCTGACCGATACGATCCGCATGATGAGCGAGAATCCGGCGAAGATCATGCATCTCG
>JAUMVL010000331.1 GCA_030530185.1 Clostridia bacterium
GCTTCGCTCACAGAAAAAATCATGTGCATACCTCAAAATCAACCAACGAATATTTTAACCATTCCGGTGCCGTTTGTCAACAACATTCTTCGCTTGTTTTGACTTTTTCTTCTGGAATTCCGCGCGCTTTGGGGCTTTTCGGTCACTTTTACCGGATGGAGCACGGCTTTGCCGCCGTTCCCCGTTCCGCTGTGACGATGACTCCGGCGATTTTCCCGTCTGCTTTCCTTCTCGCTCGGTCCGTTCGGGCGGAACAAGCGCGTCCTTTCCATAGCCGATGAGGTCCTCCCGTCCGACGATGCGCAGCGCTTCCCGCACAAGGCGATGGTTTTTCGGCAAGAAATACTGCATCAACGCACGCTGCATCGACTTTTCATGTTCCGAGCGCGGAACATAGACCTCCTCGCCGGTACGTGGATCGATGCCGGTCCAGTACATGCACGTCGAAACAGTTCCGGGCGTCGGATAGAAATCCTGCACCTGCTCCGGTCGATGCCCGATTTTTTTGAGGTACAGCGCCAGCTCCACCGCATCGGACAGGGTACAGCCCGGATGGGAGCTCATCAAATACGGTACGACAAACTGCTTCATATCCAGCCGCTTATTCATTGCCTCGTACTTTTGAATAAACTGCTCGTACAACGCATGCGGCGGTTTGTTCATGTAATACAGCGTGCGGTCTGCGATATGCTCAGGCGCGACCTTGAGCTGCCCGCTGATATGATGACCGACGAGCTCGCGCAAAAAAGCATCGCTTTTATCATAAAGCACATAATCGAACCGAACGCCGGAACGGACAAATACTTTCTTGACGCCGTCGATGCTGCGCAGCTTTTTCAGCAAAGCGGTATAGTCGTCGTGTGAGACCTGCAGATTGTTGCATTTTTTATAGCCGATACAGGAGCGGTTCTTGCAGACCCCGTTTTTAAGCTGCTTTTCGCAGGCAGGCTGGCGGAAGTTCGCCGTCGGTCCTCCGACATCGTGAATGAAGCCTTTGAAATGCGGGCTTTGAGTCATTGCCTTGGCTTCTTTCAGGATCGACTCGTGACTGCGTGACGAAATCACCCGGCCCTGATGGAACGTCAGCGCACAGAAATTGCAGCCGCCAAAGCAGCCGCGGCAGGACGTGACCGAAAACTCGACCTCCTGCAATGCCGGAATCGGCTCTTTATATTTGGGATGCGGCAGCCGCGTATACGGCAGCGCGTATGTGAAATCCATCTCCTCCGTGCTGAGCGGCATCTGCGGCGGATTCTGCACAAGAACGCCCTTCTCATGCGGCTGTGCCAGCCGATGTCCGCGGATCGGGTCCTGTTCGGCAAACTGAACCTGAAATGCCTTACCATACGCCTCTTTATCGGTTGATACCTCAGTATAGGACGGAACAACGATCGCATCGGGGATCTCATCCAGGCTGTTGACCCGGAAGCAGGTTCCCGGCACATCGCGAATTTCCCGTACCGGTATACCCGCATCGAGCGCCTCGGCAAGTGCGACGATGCTTCGCTCTCCCATGCCGTACATCAGAATATCGGCTCCGGAATCGTACAAAATCGAATGGCGAACGCGGTCGTC
>JAUMVL010000058.1 GCA_030530185.1 Clostridia bacterium
CGGCCGTCAGACTGCTATGATCGACGAGATGATTGCGGGACAGAATATTGTGCAGGCATTCGGCCGGGAGAAACAGACGCTGTCTGACTTCGATGCAGTCAACGAGGATTTACGGAATTATTCGCTTCGAGCGATCTTCTTTTCTTCGATCACGAATCCCTCGACGCGCTTTGTCAACAGCCTTGTGTACGCAGGTGTCGGCATTGCGGGGGCGCTGATCGCGGTCGGCGGCGGGATCACGGTTGGACAGCTGACAATGTTCTTGAGCTATGCCAACCAGTACACGAAACCGTTCAATGAAATCTCCGGTGTTGTGACCGAGCTGCAGAATGCGCTTGCCTGCGCGGCGCGCGTATTCGATCTGCTCGAACAGCCCTCCGAGGTGCCCGATGCGCCGGATGCCAAAGTGCTGTCTGCCGTGCAGGGCGACGTGAAGATCGACGATGTGTTCTTTTCCTATCGACCCGAGCAGCGACTGATCGAGAATCTGAATCTCCATGCGGCGCCTGGACAGAGGATCGCGATCGTCGGGCCGACCGGATGCGGCAAAACGACCATCATCAATCTGTTGATGCGCTTCTATGACGTCAATTCCGGAGTGATCGCCGTCGACGGCGTTCCGATCCGTTCCGCAACGCGCCAAAGCTTACGCACCGGCTACGGTATGGTGCTGCAGGAAACATGGCTTCGCTCCGGAACGATCCGTGAGAATATTGCGATGGGCAAGCCCGATGCAACCGACGCCGAGATCATTGCCGCGGCGAAGGCAAGCCATGCGCACGGCTTTATCAAGCGGCTGCCGAAGGGCTATGACACCTATATCACCGAGGACGGCGGTTCGCTTTCACAGGGACAAAAGCAGCTGCTGTGCATTGCACGCGTAATGCTGTGTCACCCGCCGATGTTGATTCTGGATGAGGCGACGAGCTCAATCGATACGCGTACCGAACTGCGTGTACAGGAGGCGTTTCAAAAGCTGATGGAAGGACGGACGAGCTTTGTTGTGGCGCACCGGCTGTCCACGATCCGTACCGCAGACTGCATTTTGGTAATGCGCGACGGGCATATCGTCGAACAGGGACGGCATGAGGAGCTGCTCCGAAAAGGCGGATTCTATGCGGCCCTGTACAACAGCCAGTACGCGAATCCGGCATAAGGAAACGGAAGAAAAGGAGCTTAAAGGGGGGCTCCTTTTTGTGTTGCATGCGGAAGAAATCATCCGTCGGAAGATCGGTGAAACGGCATAAAAATGACGCTTTGCATTTTTGGAGCAAAGAACATATTTTTTCCTTGATTTTACATTTGCACTTTGGTAAACTGTAGCTGTCACACAGGGTGTGTCAAAGGTTGATTTTTTGGAAAGGAAGGCAGGATATGAGCGAACTCAAACGAACGCAGCTCTATGAAACGCATGTTGCAGCCGGTGCGACGATGGTGGATTTCGGAGGATGGGATATGCCGGTCCAGTACCCGACCGGAATCGTTGCAGAGCACCTCTATACGCGGCACTTCTGCTCTCTGTTCGATGTCTCTCATATGGGAAGACTTTTGATCGACGGGCCGGAACGTGTCGCTTTTTTGCAGCACGTACTGTCGAGCAATGTGGCAGCACTGGATCTTAACAAAGCACAGTATTGCATCATTCCGGACGAAGCGGGCGGCGCGATCGACGATGCGTTCCTCTATCGGTTCGAGGAGGAGCGACTGCTGCTCGTTGTCAATGCATCGAATACCGAAAAGGATCTGAAGCATCTGCGAGCCGTTAAGGAGCGGTTCGATTGCACGATCACCGATATCTCCCGGGAATGGGGAGCGATCGCCGTGCAGGGACCGAAGAGCAAGGAGCTTTTGATGACGCTTTCGGGCGGAGCTATGCTGACTGAGCCGATGAAAAACGCGCTCGGTACGCTCACGCTCGAGGGGCGCAAGGTGCATATCGCCAAAACCGGCTATACCGGCGAACCGATCGGCTATGAAGTCTATGTAAAGTCCGAAGACATTGCCTGGTTATGGAACCGACTCATTGAGCTTGGCGCCAAGCCTGCCGGTCTCGGTGCGCGCGATACGCTGCGGCTTGAAGCCTGCCTGCCGCTCTATGGACACGAAATGGGCGTCGATCCGGAAGGCAAGCCGATGCCGATCTTTGCCGTACCGCTTGCCAAGTTTGCGGTTAGCTTTTCGGAGCAGAAAGGCGATTTTATCGGAAGAGAACCGCTGCAAAAGCAGAGCGAAGCTTTTAAGCAAATTCAGAACCGCGACTTTTCCGATACCGCCGTACTCCCAAAGGTCATCAAGCCGATCACGCTGATCGACCGCGGCGTCATCCGCGCGGGCATGCCGGTCTATCGCGGAGAGACGCAAATCGGCTGGGTTACAAGCGGAACGATGGTGCCGTACTACAAGGCCGAGGGCGAGGGCCTGGAAACCGTCATTACCGACGAGGTTGTAAAACGCTCGATCGGCATGTGTTATATTGCAAACGATGTGCTCGACGGCGACTTTGTTGAGGTCGACGTGCGCGGCAAGCGGCTTAAGGCGGTGATTCCGCAGCGCCATCTCGACACGATGGCGCCGCCCTATGCGCGTCCGATGATTTACGGCGTCGAACTCTCGAAGCGTCCGGTTTCAACTGAGGCACGCCCCATAAGGGCGCTTGAGCTTTTGAAAAAGGCGGAGAAAAATCATCTCTGGCGGCAAAAACAATGCATCAACCTGATTCCGTCCGAGAACACGCCAAGCCGTGCGGTACAGATGCTTTGCGCATCCGATCCGTCATGCCGCTACGCCGAGCATAAAAAGGTCAAATCGTTCTACGATAAGGATATCTTCTATTATCAGGGTACGAAATTCATTGACGAGGTTGAGCAGCTTGCGGTGGAAGAGCTGAAAAAATACTTCGGCTGCACCGAGGTCGAAACCCGCGTCATCTCCGGCCAGATGTCGAATATGTGCGCATTCTCCGCGATGATGGACTGGAAGAACCGCCTCGACCGCAAGCATACGCCGCAGCGGCTCGGATATGTCCTGAACAACCACATCATCAAGGGCGGACACCTGTCTGCACAGCCGATGGGCGCACTGCACGATTACATCGCCGTCGATCCGGTCACGGAGCGCAGCGCGGTCGTGAACTTCCCGGTCTGTAAGGACAATATCTTCAAGATCGATGTGGAAGAGACAAAGAAGGTCATCGACAAATATCGCCCGGAAGTCATCATCTTTGGCAAGAGCATGGTCATCCACAAGGAACCGGTCGCGGCAATCCGTAAGTATGTTGACGAACAAGGCATCCAAACGACGATCATGTACGATATGGCGCATGTGCTCGGTATTGCGGGCGATTACTTCCAAAAGCCGTTTGAGGAGGGGGCGGAGATCGTCACCGGTTCGACGCATAAAACGTTCTTCGGCCCGCAGCGCGGTTTGGTTGCGGTCAACTATAAGGAGGATGAGCTGAAATACGGCTTGTGGCAGACGATCGAAACGCGCGCATTCCCCGGCAGCGTTTCCAACCATCATCTCGGCACGCAGCTCGGTTTGTTGATGGCGGCTTATGAAATGAATCATTTCAAGGATGCATACCAGAAGGCCGTCGTGACCAACGCCAAGAGCTTTGCAAAGTCGTTGAAAAAGTACGGGCTCGACGTGCTCGGCGATCCGAAAAACGATTATACTGAGACGCATCAGGTGCTGGTCTCGGTCGGTTACGGCGAGGGCGCCGAGGTTGCAAACCGCCTCGAGGACAACAACATCATTGTCAACTATCAGGCAACGCCCGACGAGGAGGGCTTTACGGCATCCGGCGCACTGCGCATGGGCGTAAGCGAAATGACGCGCTTCGGCTTCGGGGAGAAGGAATTCGACCAGCTTGCGCAGCTGATGGCGGACTGCATTCTCCACGGTCAGGATGTGAGCGAGGATGTGGCGAAGCTTCGTGCCGGCTACACGACGATGCATTACTGTTTCGACGATGCGGCATTTACCGATGCTCTCGAAGCGTTTGCGGGCAAGATCGGCTTTTGATCGAGCTCATTGACAGAACTGTTTGGAACAACAACTATACAAAATCATTGGAGGTAGTACGATGAACATTCCCGTTGAACTGAAGTATGCTGCATCCCACGAATGGGTTCGTTATGAGGAAGGCGTTGCCGTGATCGGCATTACGGACTATGCCCAGAACGCATTGGGCGACGTCGTGTTTGTCAATCTCCCGCAGGAGGGCGACGAGGTGACCGCCGGCGAAGCGTTCGGCGACATCGAATCGGTCAAAGCTGTCAGCGATCTGAACAGCCCTGTTTCCGGCACCGTCTGTGCGGTCAACGAGGAACTGCTCGATGCGCCGGAGCTTTTGAATTCCGATCCGTACGGCGCATGGATCATCAAGGTCGCGGATGTGGGCGAGACCGAGGAGCTCATGGATGCCGCGGCGTATGAAGCGCATTGCGAAGCGGAGCAATAACGAATTTCGGAGGGTGCAAAATGAGTTATGTCCCTTCGACGCCCGAGCAGCGGCAGGCCATGCTTGCCACTGTCGGCGTAGATTCCTATCGGGATCTATACCGCGATGTCCCGAAAGAGATGCTGCTTTCGCACGCGCTTGATCTGCCCGAAGGCATGAGCGAGCTTGAGGTTTCCCGTGCGGTTTCGGCAATGGCGGCAAAGAACAAGCAGTTTTCGACGATTCTGCGCGGCGCGGGCGCATACGACCACTACATTCCCGCGATCGTGAAATCCATCCCGCAGAAGGAGGAATTTCTCACGGCCTACACGCCGTATCAGGCGGAAATGAGTCAGGGCGTTCTGCAATCGATCTTTGAGTATCAGACCATGATCTGCGAGCTGACCGGCATGGATGTGTCGAACGCTTCGGTTTACGACGGAGCAACCGCTGCCGCCGAGGCCGCCGCGATGTGCCGCGACCGCAAACGTCGGGTGACACTGATCTCCGGCGCGTCGCATCCCGAAACGATTAACACGGTACGCACCTATTGTTTCGGCACGGGTGATGAGCTGAAGGTGGTTCCGATCAAGGATGGCAAGACCGATCCCGAAGCGCTGAAGGAATTGCTGACACCGGAGGTCGCGTCGTTTTATGTGCAGCAGCCGAATTTTTACGGACTGATTGAAGATGCTGAGGCGCTTGGTGCGCTTACCCATGCGGCGGGCGCGTTGTATGTGATGGGCTGCAACCCGATCGCACTCGGTCTTTTGAAGACCCCGCGCGAGTGCGGCGCGGATATCGCCGTCGGCGAGGGACAGCCGCTGGGACTGCCGCTCGGCTTCGGCGGGCCGTATCTGGGATACATGGCAACGACCCAGAAGCTGATGCGAAAGCTGCCGGGAAGGATCGTCGGCGAAACCGTAGACGACAAGGGCGAGCGGGCCTACGTGTTGTCGCTGCAGGCGCGTGAGCAGCATATTCGTCGGGAAAAAGCAAGCAGCAACATCTGTTCGAACGAAGCGCTGTGTGCACTGACTGCGGCGGTATATCTTGCCGCGATGGGGCCGGACGGCATTCGCGAGGTCGCAAGCCAATGCACGGCAAAGGCGCATTACCTGTTCCGTAAACTGACTGAGTTAAAGGGTGTCCAGCCGGTCTACAACGGACCGTTCTTCCATGAGTTTGTGACGTCGCTGCCAAGGCGGGACGAGGTACTTTCCGCACTCGAGCGCGAGGGAATCCTCGGCGGATTGCCGGTAGAGGGCGGCGTACTCTGGTGCGTGACCGAAAAGGTGCCCAAGTCCGAATTGGACCGTGCGGTTGCGATCGTAAAGGAGGTGCTCGGCGCATGAAGCTGTTGTTTGAAAAATCCGTTGCGGGACGGCGCTGCGCGCTGCTCCCCAAATGCGATGTCGAAGCGGTCGATTTGCCAAAAGCGCTCCTGCGTGAGAATCCGCCGGCGCTGCCCGAGCTTTCCGAAGTCGATCTTGCGCGGCACTATACCGAACTGAATCATCGCGTACACGGCGTGAACTGCGGATTCTATCCGCTTGGCTCCTGTACCATGAAGTACAACCCGCGGATCGACGAAGACATGGCGGCGCTGCCGGGCTTTGCGGGTATTCATCCGCTCGCGCCGAAGGAGACGGTGCGGGGATGCATGGAGGTGTTCGATACCGCCCGAAAGTATCTTTGCGAAATCACGGGCATGGACGATATGACGTTCCAACCCGCGGCGGGCGCACACGGCGAATTTACCGGCGTGCTGCTGATTAAGCAGTACCACAAAACCCGCGGCGATGAAAAGCGCACGAAGATCATTGTGCCGGATTCCGCGCACGGAACGAATCCCGCGACTGCGGCAATGTGCGGCTATGAGGTTGTGAATATTCCGTCCGCGCCGGATGGGTGCGTCGATCTCGAGGCGCTGAAGGGCGTGCTCGGCGACGATACCGCAGGTCTGATGCTGACAAACCCAAATACCGTCGGCATTTTCGACGAAAATATCCTCGAGATCACGCGGCTCGTGCATGAGGCGGGCGGCCTCTGCTATTACGACGGTGCGAACCTCAATGCAGTCATGGGCATCGTGCGGCCGGGAGATATGGGCTTCGACTGCATCCATATGAACCTGCACAAGACGTTCGCAACGCCGCACGGCGGCGGAGGCCCGGGTGCGGGCGCAGTCGGCTGCAAGGCGTTTTTGAAGCAGTTCCTGCCGGCATCCAAGCTGATGCAGGGCGGAGATCGGATTCAGGTGCGCTCGTTTATGGGAAATTTCCTTGTTGTTGTGCGCGCGCTGACGTATCTGCTGACACTCGGACGCGAAGGGATTCCCGAGGCGGCGGAAAATGCGGTGCTGAACGCCAATTATCTGATGCAGAAGATCAAGGGCACGTTTGAACCGGCTTTCGATCGGATCTGCATGCATGAGTTTGTCCTCGATCTGTCGGAGTATAAGAAGGAGACCGGCGTCAGCGCGCTCGATGTGGCAAAGGCGTTGATCGACTACGGCATGCATCCGCCGACAATGTATTTCCCGATGATCGTGCACGAAGCGTTGATGCTTGAACCGACCGAAACGGAAAGCAAGGAAACGCTCGACTGGGCGGCGGAGGTGTTCCGCGAGGTATACGCACGCGGCAAGACGGATCCGGCATATCTGCACGATGCGCCGCACCATGCGCAGATCGGGCGGCCGGATGAGGTGCGCGCCTCGCGCAATCCGGTGCTGCGCTATACAAAGCCGTGATCGATCGGCTGCAATCGGTTCTCGGTACGGGGTGCGACCCGCATGAAAACCTTGCGATCGAGCAGGCCCTGCTCGAATCGACAAAGGCGGGGTGCTGCACCCTGTATCTTTGGCAGAACCGCAACACCGTCGTGATCGGCCGAAATCAGAACGCGTGGAAGGAGTGCCGGACCGCTCTGCTTGAAGCGGAGGGCGGCACATTGGCGCGGCGGTTGTCCGGCGGCGGTGCGGTGTATCACGATCTCGGCAATCTGAATTTTACGTTCCTGCTGCCGAGCGAGGACTATGACCTTGATCGGCAGCTTGCCGTGATTCAAGCGGCGTGCGCGCTATGCGGCGTTGAAACCGAGCGATCGGGACGAAACGATCTGCTGGCGGACGGGCGCAAGTTTTCCGGCAACGCGTTTTATCATCACGCAGGACAGTCGTACCATCATGGGACATTGCTGGTGAACGTGGATCGGGAGCGTATGGGACGTTACCTTTGCCCGTCCGAAGCCAAGTTGAACGCCAAAGGCGTCGACTCCGTGCGGTCGCGCGTGGTCAATCTATGTGAACTGCAGCCAAAGCTGACTGTGGAACAACTGAAAATCGCACTGCTTGAAGCGTTTGGGACAGTATATGGATTGCCGATAGAACCGGTTGAATCGAATGCGATTCCGATGGATCGTGTCCGCGAACTGACCCTGCGCAATCGCAGTTGGGAATGGAACTACGGACAGCGACTGCCGTTCGATTTTGCCTGTGAACGGCGTTTCCCGTGGGGGGAGATTCGGATCGAGATGCAAGTTGAAAACGGCATTGTGCGGAATGCGGGCGTCTATACCGATGCGATGGACGATTTGCTCGCTCCGACGCTGAAAGATACCCTGACGGACTGCCGGTTTAACGCATCGGCGCTTTGCGAACGGGTGCGTGCCGGTGTGTGCTTACAGACAGAGGATATTTGCAACCTGCTGTTGCAGTCCATGTGAGAAAGGAAAGAACGATGCATGATTTTGATTTGATCGTGATCGGCGCAGGTCCGGGCGGCTATACCGCCGCGCTTCGCGCCGCAAAGCTCGGCAAGCGTACGGCCGTCGTCGAATCGCGTGAGGCGGGCGGAACGTGCCTCAACCGCGGCTGTGTTCCGACCAAAGCGCTCCTGCATGCCTCCGAAACGTTCCGTGCGGCACGGGACGGGGCAGGACTTGGCATTCATGCGGACGGCCTTCGGATGTCATTGCCGGAGCTGTTTGCCCATAAGAAACAAATAACCGAAACGCTCTCAAAAGGCATCGAAACGCTGCTGAAGGGCGCAAAAATCCCGTTGCTTTCCGGGAGGGCAAAGATCCTTGCGCCGGATACGGTGCGCGTTACAGCGCCGGACGGAACGGAGACGGATTATACGGCAGATGCGATCCTGATTGCGACCGGTTCCGCACCGGCTTGTCCGCCGATCGACGGGTTGAATCAGGACGGGGTGCTGACCAGCGACACCCTGTTGGAAGGGACGGAGGAGTTGTATCGTTCGATCGTCATCATCGGTGGAGGCGTGATCGGCGTGGAGCTTGCGACATTCTATGCGGACCTCGGCACGAAGGTTACGATTGTGGAAGGGCTTGATCGGTTGCTGCCCACGATGGATCGCGAGCTCGGCCAGAATCTTGCGCTGCTGATGAAGGCGCGTGGGGTCACGGTCTGTACGAATGCAATGGTCCGGAAGATTGAACGGGTCGCAGACGGGCTTGCGGTGCGGTTTGAGCAGAAGGGCGTTTTAAGCGAGGCTGTTGGTGAGGTTGTGCTGTCGGCGATCGGACGGCGTCCGTATTGGGACGGGCTGTTTGCCGATGAGCTCGCGCCCGAAACCGATGGACGCCGTATCCGGGTCAATGAGGCGTTTGAAACGTCGATTCCGAACGTATATGCGATCGGGGACGTTTCTTCAAAGGTACAGCTTGCGCATGTGGCGGCGGCGCAGGGAACGGTTTGCGTGGAACGGCTCTGCGGCGTCGAGCCGACGATCGATCTTTCGGTGATTCCTGCGTGCATCTATTGTCGTCCGGAGATCGCCTCAGTCGGTCTCCTTGAGGCTGATGCCAAAGCGCAGGGGATCCCGGTCAGGATCGGCAAATGCGTGATGGGCGCAAACGCCCGTACGATGATTGCAAATCCCGGTCGCAGCTTTATGAAGGTGCTTGCGCATGCCGAAACGGGCGAGCTATTGGGAGCGGTTTTGATGTGTCCGAATGCGACCGACATGATTTCCGAGCTGAGCGAAGCGATCGCAAATCACATGACTCCACAGCAGATGTTAAAGGCCATGCGCCCCCATCCGACGTTTGAAGAGGCGCTTTCCGACGCATTGCAGGATCTTGTGAAGAAGCTCGGCTAAAACGAACAATCGAAAAAGAGCTGTTGAGGCCATCCGCTCAACAGCTCTTTTGTATGTTGTTACAGCACCGTCTGTTCGACCATAAACATGTTGCACCGCTTGGTC
>JAUMVL010000332.1 GCA_030530185.1 Clostridia bacterium
TTATACCAATATCGTCGGCAAATACGGCCCGCAGGTGCAGAGCGTGCTGAAAAAAGCAGCCGGGCTTGACATCAAGTACGTCTGCCCGCTGCACGGCTTCGTCTGGCGCAGCCACTTCGGCGATTTCCTCGAGAAATATATGCTGTGGAGCAGCTATACTCCCGAGGAAAAGAGCGTCCTGATCGCCTATGCTTCCGTCTACGGCCATACGGAGAACGCTGCCAACATCCTTGCCGCCAAGCTTGCGGAGAGGGGAGTGCGCGTCCGCATGCACGACACCTCTGTCATCCCAGCGAGCAATATCGTCTCCGACGCATTCCGCTGCAGCCATCTTGTCTTTGCGGCCACGACCTATAACGCGGGCGTGTTTGTGACGATGGAAAACCTGCTGCACGATATTGCGGCGCACAACCTCCAGAACCGCAAAATCGCTCTGATCGAAAACGGCAGCTGGGCGCCCATGAGCGGCAAGGTCATGCGCGAGATCCTCTCCGGACTGAAGAACACCGAGTTTATCGGCGAGAACATCACGCTCAAATCCGCGCTTGCGGAAGGGCAGCTTGCCGACCTCGACGCGCTGGCCGACACGCTTGCCGCCGAGCTCTGCCCACCTCCTGTTGAGGCGGCTCCGGCCGCTGAAGCCAGCGCGTTCTCCCCGGACGCGGTGGATAAAAAGGTCTTCAACAAGTTCAGCTACGGCGTCGAGGTGCTGACCACACGCGTAGACGGCAAGGACTACGGCTGCATCATCAACACCGCCGGCCAGGTCGCGGCCGGCGATCCGAAGAAGATCACGATCTCGGTCATCAAAAAGAACAACACCTGTGATATGGTCATGAAGGCAGAGAAGTTCAATATCTCGATCCTGACAGAGGACGCACCGTATTCGGTCTTCCAGCATTTCGGTTTCCAGAGCGGACGCGATGTGGATAAGTTTGCCGACGTTCCTTACGACGACCGCATGGCGAACGGCATCCGTTATATTCCGCAGTATACCAACGCCGTCCTTTCCTGCGAGGTGATCGAGCATTATGACCTCGAGACCCAGATGCTCTACATCGCCAACGTCGTAGAGGCCAAGGTGCTCTCGAATGCGCCAAGCTGCACCTACGGCTACTATCATGCCCACATCAAGCCCAAAAAGAATCCGGCACCCGAGCAGAAGGAGTGCTGGGTCTGCAAGGTGTGCGGCTATGTCTACGAAGGCACGGAGATGCCAGACGACTTCACCTGCCCGCTGTGCAAGCACGGCAAGGAGGACTTCGAGCACGTCGTGCCCGAGCTCAAGCCGAAGCAGAAGGGCTATGTCTGCAAGATCTGCGGCCACTTCGAACCCTGTGAGGGTGAGCTTCCGGAGGACTATACCTGCCCGCTGTGCAAGCATCCGCGTGAGGATTTTGAGAGAGCTGAGCAATAATTATATAAGACCGAGCCGGGACAGAAAACTGCCCCGGCTTTCTTATGCTGGCTTTTTCGACAAAACTGTTCAAAATGACGGAATTGACAAGCTTTTAACGGGCTTGTTAGAAACTTGACTATGAATTTCGACGGATTTCGGCCTCGAAAGCATAG
>JAUMVL010000059.1 GCA_030530185.1 Clostridia bacterium
AGAACCGGCGCGGCAGCGTCCGGTTCATTCCGGGCAGCGGAACGCTGCGGTTCGGAGGTGAATGACGGTCCTGCGGACCGTCAAAGCCGAACCGTGACCGAGCCCTCAGGCGAGGAGTGTCTCCAAAGAGAAACCACCCATGCGGGTGTTTTTTCTTTGGCTCAATCCCAACTGGCATTGGGCAAAAAATACAAAGGATAGACCGTTTTCTAAAAACCCGGAAGCAGTCCCGTCAGCAGGGTCAAAAGCGGCATGGTCACAATGCTAAGCACCGTGCTGAGTGCAACCGCCTGACAGGCGTAGGCATAATCCGCGTCATAAAGCTGCGCATAAACGGCAATGTTCGCGCCGATCGAAGCCGATCCGCAAAGCAGAATTACGGTTTTGGACATATGATCCACGCCCGTTAAAAGAAGTAAAGCAGCCGTGACGATCGGAATCAGCAGCAAGCGAACGGCGGACAGCGCATACAGTCGCGGCGTAAGGAACAGTTTTTTGAGGTCGGTCTGCGCCAGATAAACGCCGAGCACAATCATGGCAACGGGAGAATTCATCCATGCGATGCCGCGAACCGCTTCGGAAAGAAACGGTGGGACAACAGCCGCGCCATTCAGCAAAAACAGCACAAGTCCGATCCCGGTTCCGATCAGAATCGGATGAAGCAGCAGCTCTTTGACCGGACGACGCGTCTTGACATCGGCAAAAAGCCGATTGCTGTAAAGGAACTGCAGAACGTTCAAAAGCGCCACGAACGGCACCGCATACAATACATATTCCTCTCCCAGTACAGCGCGCACCAGGGGAATTCCGATAAAGCCGCAGTTCGGGAAGGCGGCTGCAAATTGATCCATCGGCTTTTTTCGATACACCAGCCACGAAAGGAGCATCGCAACAAGCAAAGCTCCCGCTGTCAACAGTGCAATCAGAAAGAAGCGAGCCAGCGTTTCCTCCGTGTGTGCAACGCAAAACCCGTTTAGAATTGAGCAGGGAATGATCAACCGAATCAAGACATTTGCAAGTGTTTTGCTCCCCTCTTTGGTAATCCACCCTTTGCGGAACAGCGCAAAGCCCGCCATCATGTACAATGCCATAATCCCGGTTTGCTTCAAAACGATCCACGCGGTTTCCATTCGGTCCGGCCCCCTGTTTCCCTGTCGATGTTTGGTCTTTTATTATATCCGAACTGTGAATAAAAATCTACCCACCGAACGAGAAAAGTGAAAATGCCGCAAAGCGCTCCGCCTCTTCTACATGAATGCATGACAAAAGGACAGGCGAAGCCGTCTGTCCTTTTTAGAATCGGTATTGGTTTACTTCTGTTCTGCCACCCATGCATCGATGCGCGCATCGATCAGGTCAAACGGTGCGGGACCGCAGTCGAGATAGGCCTTGAAGAAAGCCTTTTCATCGAACGCTTTGCCGAGCTTCTGCTTTGCAGTATCGTAGATATCCTGCAATCTTGCGTAGCTGTATGCATAGTTCATGTAATAAAACGGATTATCGACACTGAACTGATAAATATCACGAGCTCCCTTTTCCGTAATTCCAAGGCGTTTGAAGTAATTGACGCATTGCGTTTGCGTGTAGTCATAAAGATTGACCACAACGCTGGCGTATGCGACTAATTCAAGGCTATATTGATCGTTGGCATGCAACGCCATCAGATAATTCGGATTCTGGGCTCCCTTTGCATACCGTGCAAGCAAACGTTCAGATTCCTGGCTCCATCCCTCAGCATAGCAGGTTGATTCCAGCATCTGCTGGCTCCACGAAAGACCCGGCATTGAACGATGATAGATGAACTGATACAGGTGTCCGTTAAAGCCCTCATGCGCCAGTGTTGAAAGGATATTGTCATCCGTCTCCGGCTTGTTCAGAATGATCAGATTATTTTGCCAGTCATCGAACGATGGATTCAAGTATGCCGCGGGAGACAGCATATCGCTGAGCTCCTCCGGAACGTTCTGATAGACAACATTGACCTCTGGAATCTCTGGAAGAATCGGATCCAGGATCTCATGCAAATAGTTCACATTGTCCTCGATGCTGCCCATTGTGACATTGATATGATTGAAGTCCGGCGCATCGCCGAGCGCTTTCTGTGCGCCAAAATAGTCGTCTGCGCTCTTTCCAACTTGATTCATCAAAAGTTCAGCAATCTCACTCGGCGTTTTCCCATCATTACAAAGCGTTTCAAGGGTAAACGTATAGTAGTCGTAATACAGATCATTGCCGCACTTCTTGGCACCGATCACCTTACGGCAGTATGGTTTCAGTTCCTCAAGGCCTGCCTTTAGATCGACATGGGCCTGATAGAACTCGTTGGTCAATAAGGAAAGGTTCCGCGCTTTCAGATCGGCCGCCTCTTCAGGAGTAATGTCGGTCAGCTTATCCACCGCATCATTGAACGTTTTGATCAAAAAGATCGAATCACGCGCTTCAATGATGCTGTCGAGATCCTTCATTACGCTTTTATCCGTCCCGCACAGCGAATCTTCCGTCATAAAGAGTCCCATCTCTGCACGGTATTTTTCATATTCCAGCAAATCCGCATAGAAGCGCGGAACATCCGCCAGTAACTTGAGGTATGCTTCCGCGTCCCATTTGTTGTTGATGTCGAAGAACCAGAACTCAAGCGGCAAATTTGTCTGAACGCCGACAATAATACGCAGCGGCTCATAGCAGCCGTAGAATTTCGCGCTCTCAATTGTCTGAACACATTCACGCTCGATGACGTCATATGCCATCTGCTGTGCCTCAGTCAATTGGGAACGATCGATTGCTCGAAGCTGATCCAGCTTTTCCTGGTACCACTGACGCGTTTCCTCGTCATCTTCCTTGGAGAATGACCCGAGCGTGATTTCAACGTCGTTGATGTCGATGCCGAGCGCTTCCGGGTTTTTGACAAACTGCTTAAGCGTTGTTAGATCCGTAGTGACATATTCAATGAAGAAATCGTGATCAAACTGTTCGAATGCCTCCTGCGGGGGCAATGCCGGCGTTGGCTCTGGTGTCGAAGTCGGCTCCGGCGTCGGCTCGGGCGTTGCAGTCGGCTCCTCTGTCGGTATCTCTGTCGGCTCCTCCGTCGGGACTGCGGTCGACTTTGCAGTCGGTGCAGCGGTTGCCTGTTCCACGACCTGAGCGGGTTCGGAGGTTTGGGCTTTCGGCGCACACGCGAGCGCGCTGCCCAAGAGCATAACCAGAACCAGTAACCATGCGGTAAAACGCTTCATCTGATAATCTCCTTCCTATGTTTCCGTCTTTCTGTTTGAAATCTGTATTTCAAACAATACCAAATCGGGTTCATCTTGTCAAGCAAAAGACAAGTCGTCCTATTTGTGATACGCTTCCTTGCGCCGGATCTTATAGGCCCGAAACACCTGCTCAAGCAGCACCAGCCGTGCAATCCGATGCGGCAGCGTCATATCCGACAGCGACAGCGTCTCGTTTGCGCGGTTCAGAACCGCTTTTCCAAGGCCGAGACTTCCGCCGATCACAAACGTGATCGTGCGCGCGCCGCGATCTTCCAACGCTTCGAGATGTGCGGCAAACGCTTCCGATGTATAGCGCTTTCCCCCGATCGTCAGTACAATCACGGTATCCTTCGGATCGATCACGGAAAGCAGCCGTTCGCCCTCACGCGCCTTAACCTGCTCCTCCTCTGCGGGCGACAGCGATTCCGGCGCTTTTTCATCGGCAACTTCACAGATCCTGACCGTACAGAAGCGCGAAAGCCGCTTCTGATATTCCAAGCAGCCATCGATGAAAAACGATTCCTTCAGTTTTCCGACACAGCAGATTTTAATCGTCATGCCAGTTCAAAGATGCCCGTCGGGCGGTCGCGCAGCGCCAACGCAATCTGCATTTTGTCATCGATGTTTGCCGCCTCCAGCGCGGTATGCACCGTAATGAGCGCAAGCTCGGGATAGTTGTTCTCAGCGGAGAGATGGCCTAAAATCGCACTTTTTACCCCGCGTTTGTACAATTCCACAAGTGCCTTTCCGCAGTCCTCGTTGCAAAGGTGGCCTGTCCCGGACAGGATTCGTTTTTTCAGGAGATACGGATATGTGCCCGCCATCAGCATATCCACATCGTGGTTTGCTTCAAGCAGCACGAGCGAACATCCGGACAGGATCTCCAGAATCCGCTGGTCGATATGTCCGATATCGGTGCAGACGGCGACCTTTTTTCCCTTGTGTCCCACGATGAACCCGACCGCGTGAATCGAATCGTGATACGTCGTAAAGGGCAGAATCGAAACGCCTCCGATATAAAACGTTTTGTCGCTCTCAAACACACACACATTTTGAGGAGCAACCCCGTTCATCTGTCCGCGCATCATGCTCCAGCATTCGGCGTTTGCATAGACCGGAAGGTTGTATTTCTTTGAAAGGATGCTGATTCCCCTGATATGATCGCTGTGCTCGTGGGTAACGAGGATCGCCGTAAGCGTTGCCGGATCGGCACCGATCTCGCGCAACAGCTCGGTGATTCTGCGGCAGGACAAACCCGCGTCAATCAAGAGGCGAATGTTTCCCGCCTCAATATATGTTGAATTTCCGGAAGAACCGCTGCAGAGCGGACAAAAACGCATTTTTCGTACCTCTTTTTCACTCTGCCGATCATTATAGCATAGAACGGTACGGAATCAAAGTGTTTTTTATTGCGGACACGCGGAGCGTGTGCTATACTTTTTTTATGAATATTATCGAAGAACTGGCGCTTGCCAAACTGAATCTGACGCTCGGCATCCTGTACAAGCGGCAGGACGGCTACCATGCGATCGACACGATCATGCATACAATCAGCCTGTTCGACCGCGTTTATGTCGAAAAAGCCCGCACGGTTGAAGTCACCGTGACCGGCATGACGCTCCCGCCCGACAATACAATGGTCCGAGCAGCCGAGCTCTACCGGCAGGAAACCGGCTGCGGCGCGCGCATTCGCTGCGAAAAGCGTATCCCCGCCGAAGCGGGGCTTGGCGGAGGCAGCGCCGATGCCGCCGCGGTTCTGCGCGGTCTGCAGCGGCTGCATCGGATGTGCGATGACATTACGCTTCGTAAAATTGCATTGCAGGTCGGAGCCGACGTTCCATTCTGTCTTGTCGGCGGGACGTGCCGCTGCGAAGGCGTCGGTGAGGTTCTGACGCCGTTTTCGATTCAGCAAAAACTGCATTTCGTGCTCTGCAAGCCGGAACAAGGCGTATCAACCGGCGCACTGTTTCGCGCCCTGCCTTTGCCACGTCCCCGCGTCGATACGTTTGCGGCGATGGCGGCGCTTGCGAAGGGCGATCTTGATGCGCTCGCAAAGAGCATGCAAAACGTGCTTGAACCGCCTGCCATTGCGCTCATTCCCGAAATCGGTGCTTTGAAGCAGCAGCTTCTTGATGCCGGCGCGCTTGCCGCGCAGATGAGCGGCAGCGGTTCCTCCGTATTCGGACTGTTCCGAACCGCCGAGCAAGCCGAAGCGGCATTGGATAAAATTCACGCGCCGTTCAAGCAAGTGGTTCATTCTCTGTAGCAAAAAAATGACCGCATCGGACCGATGTTTTGTAAAATTTTCTTGACAGAGCGGAATGGGGTTTTTAAAATAAAGTTGATTCCTATGGGATCGGCTCTTTGTCAATCGGCCTGCACCGCTTCACTCCACTTCATGGGGCGGGAAAGGCTGCATAAAAAAGGAGGAAACTCATCCCCTCGGCTTGGGGTGCGGCAGTGTGGAGACCTGTCGCAACGCACGGCTTTCTTTGCAAAGCGTGTGAGACGGCTCGGTGAAGAAGTTCGGGGCCGTTAAAGTCAAACGCAGTATGGCAAATCTGTCACTCAGAAACATCAAGAAGGTCTACGACAACAAGGTCACCGCGGTCGATGATTTCAATCTCGAAATCGCCGACAAGGAATTTATCGTGTTTGTCGGCCCGTCCGGCTGCGGTAAATCCACCACCCTGCGTATGGTAGCCGGTTTGGAGGAAATCTCCGGCGGCGAACTGTACATCGACGGCAAGCTCGTAAACGACGTTGCGCCCAAGGACAGAGACATCGCGATGGTTTTCCAAAACTATGCGCTCTATCCGCACATGTCGGTATACGAGAACATGGCGTTTGCGCTGAAGCTGCGCAAAACCCCGAAGGCGGAAATCGACAAAAAGGTGCGGGAGGCTGCCGAAATCCTCGGCATTACCGAATACCTCCAGAGAAAGCCCAAGGCTCTGTCCGGCGGACAAAGACAGCGCGTTGCGATCGGTCGTGCGATTGTCCGCGAGCCGAAAGTCATGCTGATGGACGAACCGCTGAGTAATCTCGACGCGAAACTCCGTAACGAAATGCGCGCTGAAATCATCAAGCTCCGCCATCGCATTAATACGACCTTTATCTATGTTACCCACGATCAGACCGAAGCGATGACGCTCGGCGATCGCATCGTTATTATGAAGGACGGCTTCATCCAGCAGATCGGCACGCCGCAGGAGGTGTTCGATCATCCGTCCAACCTGTTTGTGGCAGGGTTTATCGGCTCGCCGCAGATGAATTTCTTCGACGGCGAACTGAAGAAGACGAACGGCAAGTACAGCGTCGTGATCAACGGCGTCGAATTCCCGTTCTCCCCCGAGAAACAGGCGGAGTTTGAAGCGGTCAACGCAGAGCCGCAGCCGATCAAGCTCGGCATCCGTCCGGAGCATCTTTCGCTTTGCGGCGATACGGAGAATCAGCCGCACATCAAGGCGACCGTGGACGTCTCGGAAATGATGGGTTCCTCGATCCATCTGCACGTCACGGCGAATGAAAAGGACGTTGTGCTTGTCTTGCAGACCGTGGATCTGCCTGCGGATCACCGCAAGGGCTTCGAGTTCGGCGAAAGCATTTGCTTCACGTTTGACACGAACCTGATGCACCTCTTCGGTGCGGACGGGAAGAACCTGATCTGACACATACTTCATACTGAAACAGGCTGTTGCACACGCAACAGCCTGTTTTACATTTCGTTATGCCGGTTTGCAGTCCTCGCCGTACGTGCGGATCAGCTTTTTACGCACCGTCAGGGAGAACGTTAGATGCAGCAGCCCGGTCAGTGCCCACGAAATCGGGTACGACAGGTACACCGTGACAAGGGTTGGAAACAACGGCACAACCGTCCAGATCCAGATCAGGCGAAACGCGCATGTGCCGACCAAGGAGATAATCGTCGAAGTAAACGAACGTCCGAGCCCGCGCAAAATGCCCGAACCGACCTCCATCCATGCGAGCAGGAAATACGGAATCACCATCACATAGATGCGCGTTGAAGCAGCTTCCACCGCAAGCGGCGCGCTGACATACAGCTCGATCAACGACACCCGGAAACAGAGCAGAATCGCGCTGACGCACAGTGCAATAATCGTCGTTACCAGATAGCAGTTGCGCATCACCGAGCCGATGCGTTTGAACTTGCCTGCGCCGTAATGCTGGCTTGTAAACGTAACCGCCGCCTGATATACCGAGTTTGTAGCGGTGTAAGCAAAGCTTTCCAGACTGCCGCCCGCCGCATTGCCGTCGATGATGTCCGACCCGCCCGGGCATGTCGTATTGTTGATGCTGATGATCGCGGACTGAATCAGCATGTTGGACAGGGAAAACAGTGCGCCCTGCAGACCGGCCGGCAAGCCATCACGCACAATCTCCCTGAACGCGCGCCGGTCCATGGAGAGCTTCTTAAGTTCAAGCCGGCACGGTCCCTCGTCCCGCATCAGTACGATGCCAAGCAGAATCACCGACGCGACGTTGGACAGTACCGTCGCAAGCGCGACGCCGTCAACCGACATCTTGCAAACGAGCACGAAAAACAGGTTCATCAGAACATTGAACAGACCCGTCGCCGTCAGAACGAACAGCGGCGTACGCGTGTCGCCTTTGGCGCGCAAAATCGCGATCTCATAGTTCGCGACGGCAATGAACGGAGCGCCCGCAAAGTAAATGTTCGTGTATAAGGTCGCAAGCTCCAGAATATGCCCTTCGTCGCCAAGCAGAATCAGAATCGGCCGACTGATGACCAGTCCGATGCCCGTACAGACGATTCCGAAGATCGCAGCCATAACGAGCGAGGTATGCACGGCATTTTGCACCTGCTCGCGGTCTCCCTTGCCGATGCACCGCGCCACGACAACATTCGTACCGACCGAGAAACCCATAAAGATGTTGAGCAGCAGATTGATGAATGCACCGGTGGTGCCGATCGAACCGATCGCGCCGTCAACGCCCGACATGCCCGCAACAACCATGTCCGCAGCATTATAGAATACCTGTAAAAGGTTGGTTGCCATCAGCGGCAGCGAAAACAGGAACACCTTGCCGAGCAAGGGGCCTTCAAGCAAATTCAGATCCTTTGCCCGCTGTCCTTGATGAAAAAAGTTATGTCCTTTTAGCGATATTTGCATAATTCCTTTTCGTATCCTCGTCGTGCGCTGCTTTTTAACCGGCAGGCACGTAGGCAATTGCCCGGACAAAGCCGTCCTGCACGGTCACGTTGCGCTGTGCGGTGCCATCAACCGTCACATAGATTCCACCAACATCCGGCGTCGTATCAAGGATTGCCGCAAGCTCGGCCTCCGGCATGCCGATATACAGCCCATCCGGCGTTTTTACCGTATCATCGTCCACTGTGATCGCCGTAATGCGCTCGGTACCGTCGATCACGTTCGCCATAACCTCAAAGCCGTTAAAAAAGTAATAGATATCGTCCCCGTCAAACGCACAGCTCTGGCCGGAAAAGGTCGTATTCGACGAAACATGATCCAACAGATCCTGCATCGGATCATAGATGCCGAAGTCGAACCCGTCCGCCGAAAAGAACAAATCGCCGTAAGCGCCGCCTTTGACTGCGTTTGGGTCAACGAATACCGCCGTTTCTTCGACGCCAACCGGTCCCCTGGAGCAGGCAAGTACCGAACCGGCCAACAGGCAGCAGAGAATAAGAACAGCAAATGATTTCATGTCAGTTTTGCGCGGCTATCGCGGCCGCTTTCTCCTTTTCGTATCGTTCCGTTTTTTCGTTCCACACCGCCGCATATGCAGCGTCCGTCCGCCGATCGGGCAGATTATACCGCTCCTTTAGTTCCGCCCCGAACCAGTCCGACAGCTTTTCTGCGCCGTAGACGTTCAGATGCTGACCCATATCGCACGTGTCGACGGAAAAGTCAATCCCAATCGCATCATTTTCGGCGATCATGTTCGTGTACCAAAGTCCATGTTCTTCTGCGAATGCACGCACGTCCGCATCCCATTCCCCGTACCAGTACGGCTCGATCGACGGAGATTTCATCAGAACGAGCGTAATCCCCCTCTGCTCGCAAAGCGTTGCCATCCGATCCAGCCATTCCATGCTCTCTTTCGGAAGATGCGGATCGAGCAAGGGTGCAGGAGTCGGCGTCCGCGTGACCGGGCGTACATCCGCGCGCAGCAGATACCCGCTGTGAGAAACCGGTTCCTTATGAAACAGACAGCGAACATCCTCCGTTGTCAGCTCGCTCCAGCGTGTATGGAACCGCAGCAGCGGGAATACGTAGGAAATCAGCTCCTCGTCTTCGAGCATGCTCGCCCGGATCGCGCCGAGCTTGGCACGTCCCCAGCGCATCCCGTCAAGCGTCATCCGGTTATACGCCTCGTTTTGCGGTTCGCCGTATTTCAGCGCCA
>JAUMVL010000060.1 GCA_030530185.1 Clostridia bacterium
CTTTGCATTCTTATCCGGATCGCCGGTGATGGTCGCAAGGCCGCGCGCGGACGTGCTGTACGGCTGCGTCAAGCCGGAGGGGCCGTTGTGATCGAGGCACTCCATCTTGTTGATGGCTTCGATCCCGCCGTTGCGGCGCATGCCGGACGGAATGACCGAGGTGTAATCCTCCCAGGAAAGCTGATCAAGGAGCTGATCCCACTTCGGATCGTCGTAGGGGATCTCGTTGCCGTTCTCGTCCACGCGAAGCTGAATGAGACTCAGCGTTTCGCCGTCTTGGAACGTGCTGTAGTTCGGGTACTCGGTATCGACAGTTTCAAGCTTCGTTTCGCTCTGACGGCCGTACTTATCCTGATCGGCGGTGATATATTCGTTCCAATGCAGCACCGTCGTGTCGCTCCACGATTTCGGCGTCGTGCCTTCCCAGTCGGAACGGCTCATATAGGTCACGGTATCGTCGCCGCGATGCTCATACTTGTTCCAGTCCGCATACTCGAACCGGTTCGTGATCGGGTAGCCGGTCGCTTCGGAGGTCGAATAGGTGTCCTTGTCGAACGCAAGCGTGATCGCGTCACAAACGAGCGCGGCGCTGCCTTCGGCATCCATGCGGCCTTCGGTGCTTTCGGGCGTGTAACCCTTCTTGGCAAGGAAGTTGTTCACCGCGTTATGCGCGTCCTTGGCGGCGGTCAGATAGTAATCGCCGTCTACGATCACGTAGGTGTTCGCGCTGTTCGCGTCATACGCCGCAAACTGCCGTTCGCTGACCGGGATCACAAGCGTTTCGCTTTCGCCCGGGTTCAGAACCTTTGTCTTGGCAAAGCCGACGAGTTCGGCAGACGCCGCTTCGACGCCGTTTGCCTTGTTGTATTCACCGTAGGGCTTTTGGAGATAGATCTGCACGGTCTCCTTGCCCGCGGCGCTGCCGCTGTTGGTGACGGTGACGGACACGTTGTAAACCGTGTTTGCGCCGTCGCCGCTCTTTTCGACCTTGTAATCCGAGTAATCGAACGTCGAATAGGACTTGCCGAAGCCGAACGGGAACGAAACGGTCTTGGCATAATCGAACGCGCCGACGTTCGGGGTGTTCATGACGTAATCTTCATAGCGGCTCTCGGTGTAGCGATAGCCGACATAGATGCCTTCCTGATACACGACATAGTAGCGATCTTGCTGCGGCGAACCGTCGGCGTTGATCACGTTGTCCGCACCGGCATACGCGGTCACGCCGAAGTTGGCAAGCGCGGGATTCTGCTCATGCGAACGCCAGAACGTGGCGGACAGACGGCCGGACGGGTTCACATTGCCTGCAAGCACATCCGCGACCGCGTACATGCTGACCGGGCGTGCCGATCCACAGCGCGGCGTCGATGCCGTAGGCTTCGTTGTCGATGAAGTCCGCTTCGACCTGGTTTGCAAAGTTGAGGAGCACGACGATCTTTTTGATCGTGCCGGCGTCCTTTTCGGCCTTCAGGCCCGCAAGCATCGCCTGCTCCTTCGGGGACAGCTTCAAATAATCGCCGTTTACGGTATCGCCCAAGGCGCCGTCCACATCGTCCAGCTGACTTAATGCCAGCGTGCCGCGCGGCATATCGCTGCCCTCGCCGCCGAGACGGGAGATCACGACGATCGCAGCGTCGCCGTACTGCGAGAAGCTCGCGCCGTTCGCGCTCTTGATCACGTCCCACGGGGCTTCGCCGATGCTCTTTGCTCCGGTGACGCCGGGGCCGGTCTGACCGGTCGTGCGCTTATAAACTTCCTGTTCGGGCGCGGAATACCAGTTCCAAAGGTCCTCGTTGACCGTAAACAGACCGTTGCGTTCGAAAGCGGTTTTCCACGACGGGGCGCTCGACGTATCGACGTTGCCGCTGCCCGTGCCGCCGTAGACCGGGTCGATGGACGAAATGCCGAAGAATCCGATCTTGCGCTCGCCCTCTTTGAGCGGAAGCGCATCGTTTTCGTTTCGCAGAAGAACGATGCCCTCCGCCATGGCTTCCTCCGCTTTATCGCGGCCCGCGGCCATCAGCTCGGCAAGGGTCTTGTAATTCGATTTGTAATACTGCGTATCCTCGTTCGGATCGCCGGTATGCACCTCGATCGAAGTCGGAGTCTTTAAGAAGCCGGAGATCTGCGGCGCGTTTTCATTCGCGATCACGCCGCCGACGAGCATCACGGCAAGCAGACTTGCGCAGACCGGCAAAGCGATCTTCGGCGCAGCGCCCTTGAACGGGAGCGCCTGCATCGCGGCAACCGCATTGACGATGACCGCGCCGAGCAGCAGGACGATCACGACAAAGAAGGGAACCTCCCACGTCGAGTCGATGCCGACGAACGCTGCCGAGATATAGGGATAAAATGCATAAACCGACAGCACAAAGGCGATCAGGCTGCATGCCGCCAAAAGGTACGAGCCGAAGCGCGCCTTTTTCAGCAGCGCCGCGACGACAGCCAAAGCGCCTGCGCCGAGCAGCAGCCAAAAGGCCGGCCACGACATGTTGTTCATGCTGCCGTTCGGCTTGCCGTAAAAGACTGCGTACAGCACGGCGGCCAAGATAGCCAGACCGATGCCGATCCAAGATAGCAAGGACTTTTTCTCTTTCATTCCGTGTTCCTCCCGCTGGATTCGGAAAGATGCTCTTTCCATCTGTTCTCATCATAAAAGCCATACCCGCATTTTACAAACGGTATTGCACAACCTAAAGAACTATTTCCCAAACTAAAAGGCCGCGCCGTTTTTTTCGGATTGAACGGCGCGGTGCAAAATGGTATACTATAATCGGAGGAAGGGGTTGCTATGTCCGAAGCCTATTTGTATCAAATCATCATCAATCTGAACGTAACGGGTCAGCTTTTGCTGTCCGCGCTGGTTTTTTATCTGCCGCTCGGCCGCAAACGGCACTTTGCGCTCCGTCTGCTGCTGTCGCTGCTGTGCGGCATGGGACTTCTGTTGGGTGCGGTGCTGATTCGCGTGACTTGGAACGTGCTTTTGACCCGCTTTGTCATGCGGCTTTTGCAGTTTGCGATCCCGCTTGTATTGGTGCTGCTTTGCTACGAGGGCGGCATCTATATGAAACTCAAGACATGGTGCGCGGGCGTTGCCGCCATGGAGATCGGCGCGGCGCTGTTCTCCTTTGTGCTTGCGGCGTTCGGCGTCGATGAGCGCGTAACGATTTCGTTTCGGAATACGGCGGATCTGCAATGGTTCGATTGGGCGATCTATTATGTGCTGCATATCGCGATCTATGTGGGGATCTACCTGTTGTTCGGGCGCAAAAAGCCGGAGGAGCTTGATCGTTCCGGCCGCAGCAGCACACTGCTTTTGGCGTTCGGCTGTCTGCTGTTTTTGACCGTGCCGGACTGCATCTCCAATGAATTTCGCTTCGACAGCTATCCGCTGTTCCTTGTCAACCGCGTGTACCTGTTGGCGCTTGCCGCATTCATTCTTGCGATCTGCACGAGCATCGAATTCCAAAGCCGCTACCGTACGGACATGGAGATCCTCGATCAGGTCTTGACCGAGGAGCGCAAGCAGTATCAGCAGATGAAGGAAAACATGGACATGATCAACCTTCGCTGCCACGATCTCAGGCATCAGCTCGACGATTTTTCCGACAAGCTGACCGATCGCGAGATCGAATCCCTGCGCGACGCGATGGACTTTTACGACAGCAATATCAAAACCGGCTGCGAGGTATTGGATGTGGTTCTGCATGTGCATCAGTCGGTCTGCCGGGCCGAGGGCATCGAGCTGACCTGCCTGGCCGATGGGGCATGTCTGTCGTTTGTGCACACACGGCACCTTTATTCCCTGTTCAACAACGCCATCGGCAACGCGATCGAGGCCGTAAAAAAGCTGGACAATCCCGAAATGCGGACGATCTCCGTCACAGTCGCGCGGCAAAGCGACAGCGCCATGATTGAGGTCACCAACTTTTTCGACGGCAAGCCGATTGAAACGGGCGGCACGTCCAAAGCCGACCGCAGCCGTCACGGGTTCGGCACGATGTCGATGCGCTATATCGCCAAGGTCTACGGCGGGCAGCTTCGGACGCAGACCGAGGGACAGCTCTACTGCCTCACGATTTCGCTGCCGCAGCCGAAAAACCTGTAAGTTGCGCAGTTGACTTTTAGGTTATGCAATTTCGGTTTTCAAGGAAATGTATTTTTGCTACAATACGAACAAGACGGAAGGGAGGGAAAACGCATGACCGTTCATATTGCGATCGTGGAGGACGAAGACGCCCCGCGTGAAACGCTGCTCGCTTACCTGAAACGGTTCGAGGGCGAGAACGACGTGACGTTTTCCGTCGAAACATTCCGTTCCCCGATCATGCTGCTCGAAAACTACAAGTCGAAATACGATATCATCTTTATGGATATCCAGATGCCGGACATGAACGGCATGGAAGCGGCGCGGCGGCTGCGCACCGTCGATCAGCAGGTGATTCTGATCTTTGTCACAAACCTCACGCAGTATGCGATTGCGGGCTATGAGGTCTCCGCAATGGACTATATCTTAAAACCCGTGCAGTATTACAGTTTTGCCATGAAACTGACCAAGGCAATCTGGCGGCTCGGCGGACAAAGCGATGATTCGATCAACGTCACGACCGACACCGGCTCCGCGCGCATCCGGCTCAAAGATATTTTCTACGTCGAGGTACGCGGTCATATGCTGACCTATCACACGCATGAGGGCAGCTATTACGGGTTCGGCACGCTTGTCAGCCAAGAGGATAAGCTCCGCGAAAAAGGGTTCGTCCGCTGCAACAGCTGCTACCTCGTCAACCTCGAATACGTCTCGGGCGTCAAGGGCTATACGCTCACGCTGAAAAACGGTACCGAACTGAAAATCAGCCAGCCGAAAAAGAAATCCTTCCTCCTCGCGTTAAAAGAATATCACGGCGAAGAATAGTTTTTTTCAATTCATCTCCTCCTGCAAGCGGACGCCTCATATAGCCGGCGTCCGCTTGTCAATTTTATGGAAGTTCTTTTTGCTTCATGTTTCCCTCTCCTGCTTACCCGCTTGCTCATGAAACTCAGCCTGCATAATCGGTGCATAAAAGCACATGGTTCTGCCGCAATTATCCCGGCATTTTTGACAACATTTTTGACAGCGCTTTGAAAATAAACGATTGAATCCGATACATTTATTGGACAGATTAAATTGTATGAAAAACGCCGAAGATGCCCTGAAACAAGCGTTTTTAGTTTTTGTCGATGTTTTTTCAGGAGCTTCCTTTGCCCTTCATACCCGATCTGTCATCCGTTCGGCCGCACCTTCGGCGATTGCCGTTCGGGAAACCATGCATGCTGATGGCATCGATCGCGGGCAGCTGCTTCGCGGCATGCAGATCTCCGGCGGCATGAAGGGCGGTGCGTCTCCCGGGCATGTCGGAAATCGTCAACGAACGCTGTTTTCGCGGTATCCGGAAAATGATCACCGGCCGAGCGCCTTCCCCGTCAGAAAATAAGCGGCTTTGCATTTTTGCCGCGCAGGGCGGCATTTCCCGCTTGCGTCGCAGCGCACAATCTTCTATAATGCTCCTGTAGGGTTCATTACAGGAGCATTTATTTATGGAACGTCTCTTTTTCATTCCGGAAAAAAAGGTCGCATACATCGAGCTGATTTACGATCTGATCTTCGTCTATCTGATCGGCCGGAACAATTCTTTGATGGACAAGCTCGAGGGCGGCTTTGTCTCCTTCGATACCTTTTTCACCTATCTTGCCACTTCGCTGATTATTTTGCAGATCTGGTATCACTCCGCACTGTTCATCAACCGGTTCGGAAAGGACGGGATTGCGGAAAAGCTGATGATGCTGATCAACATGTTTTTGCTCTACTTCATCGGCACCAACACCGTCAACGACTGGGGTGCAAATTACCTTGCCTACATGGCGGCATGGGTTCTGATCTTTTTGAATCTTGCCGCGCAATACGCCTGGAAGCTGCGCACGGAAACGGATGAGAATGCCCGGAAGGTCCTGAAACAGTTTATCGTTTTGCTGCTGGTACAGGCCGCCGTTGCCGCCGTCTCCGTACCGGTCTACCGCGCGACGGGCTATGCCTACGGCGCATGGGCGATGGTGATCGGCTATGTCGGTATGTTCCTGATCGCGGCGCCCGTGCAGTTCGAGCATCTGACCGAGCGCATGATGCTCTACGTCGTTTTCACCTTCGGCGAAATGATCATCTCTGTCGCCGGATATTTCTCCGAAGGGTTCAGCTTCTCCACACTGTACTTCTCGCTGATGAGCTTTCTCGTCGTCGCAGGGCTGTTCTTCAGCTACGGCATCGTCTATGACAAGCTGCTCGACCGCACCCGCGAAACGTATGCGATGGGCTACATGATCCTGCACATTGTTCTGATTCTGAGCCTGACCAACATCACCAACGCCCTGGAGTTCATGCAGGAACCGAGCGTCGACGCCGTCAAAAAAGCGCTTCTGATGACCATTTCTCTGCTGCTCTATTTTCTCTGTCTCGCGCTTACCATGCGGTGGTCGAACCGGCAGGTCAAGAACCGCAGAAACGTGCTGCTGTTGCTGTTTGCCGAATTTGCGGCATACATCCTTGCCGTTTTTTTGACGCTCCGGTCGAATCAGATCACCGTGCTCTTGACCGTCGTTTTGATCTATCTGCAGCTATGGACGCTCTACCGGGCCGAGACGCGCATCCTGGCCTCCACCGAGCATTCCGCATAAACCGGTCGAATTGCAAAGCGCAAAGGCAAAACAGCCGTTCTCAAAAATGGGGATGGATTCCCCGTCGCAAGTATCTTACCAGGAGGCAGAACGATGCATTGGATTACAGAGGAACACTATGCAAGCGAGATGCACGACACGGTGGAGCCGTTCGTTGCGGCGCGCAAAACAAGCGGCTGTGACGAGCGGGTGCCGGGCCATGCGATCTACTATGAGCACTTTGCGGCAGACAAGCCGAAGGGCGTGATCGTCATCAGTCACGGGTTCACCGAATCGGTGCAGAAATTCACCGAAAGCATTTACTATATGCTGCAGCAGGGATACGAGGTCTGGGGCTTCGACCACCACGGCCACGGAAAATCCTACCGGCTGAACGACAACCCGCACGTTGTGCATGCGGACCGCTTCGAGGATTATGTGCTCGATCTGAAGCACCTGGTCGAAGCGCATGTGATCCCCGCGGCAAACAGGCTCCCGCTGTACCTGTACTGCCATTCGATGGGCGACTGCGTCGGCGCATGGATTTTAGAGGAGTACCCCGATCTGTTCCGAAAGGCCGTGCTGTCCAGTCCGATGCTCGGTCTGTCGTTCGGGCCGATTCCGACGCCGGTCATGTACCTCGGCGCAAGTGTGATGGGCATCGGCGAGCGGAAGCTGCGCTCGCTGCAGCCGGTCGAACGGTTCCAAATCGAGCCGGACTTTGCGAACAGCGCCGATTCGTCCGAATGCCGCTATCGCTATTATCTCAACAAGCAGATCGCCGATCCGACGCTGCAAACCGCGATGCCGTCGATCGGCTGGGGCAAGCAGGCGATCCGCGCATGCAGCCGCGTCTCGAAAAAAACGCAGGCCGCGCGCATCCGGGTTCCCGTGCTGCTGTGTCAGGCAGGCGCGGATACGATGGTCAAAAACGCTGCGCAGGACCGTTTTTCCGAGCGCGTGTCGACATGTGAGCTGTATCGCGTGCCGAATGTGAAGCACGAGCTGTTCATGACCGATTCCGATGTGCTGATCCCGTATTGGGAAACAATATTCGCCTTTTATCAGGCATAACGAAAAAGGAGGCCTTTATGGAAAAACTGGTTGTCAAAACCGATTCTGCGCCCGCCGCGATCGGGCCGTACTCGCAGGGCATCTGCGCGGGGAATTTTGTATTTGTCTCCGGTCAGCTGCCGATCGACCCCGCCACCGGCACGTTTCCGGAGGGTATCGCCGCCCAGACGCGCCAGTCGCTCCAGAACCTTTCCGCCATTTTGAACGAAGCCGGAACCGACCTCGGTCACGTGGTCAAAACGACCGTGTTTTTGAAGGACATGAACGACTTTTCCGCGATGAACGCCGTGTATGCGGACTGCATGGGCGCCGCCGCCTGTCCCGCGCGCTCGGCGGTCGAGGTCAGCCGTCTGCCCAAGGATGCGCTGGTCGAGATCGAAGCCATCGCACTGCGGTTAAGATGCAGACAAAAAAGAAGCTGTTCAGAAACCCGAACGGGAGACGGAACAGCTTCTTTTGTTGTTTTTGCATCACGCGGCGCGGTTCAGAATCTGCATGAATTCCTCGCCGGTGATCGTTTCCTTTTCATAGAGGTAGGCGGCCAGCTCATCGAGCTTTTCCCGGTTCTTGGCAAGAATGCCGGACGCCTTGTCGTGCTCGCGTTTGACGAGCGCCACGACCTTGCGGTCGATCTCGGTCTGCGTTTCAGCCGAGCAGGCAAGCGACGTATCGCCGCCGAGGTACTGGTTATTCACGGTTTCCAACGCAACCATGCCGAAGTCCTCGCTCATGCCGTAGCGCGTGATCATCGCGCGGGCAAGCTTGGTCGCCTGTTCGATATCGTTCGAAGCGCCGGTTGTGACGGAGCCGAAGATCAGCTCCTCGGCTGCACGCCCGCCCGTCAGCGTCGCAATCTTGTTTTCCAGCTCCTCCCTGGTCATCAGGTAGTGATTACCCTCCTCGACCTGCATCGTATACCCGAGCGCGCCCGAGGTGCGCGGTACGATCGTGATCTTCTGCACAGGCGCGGTGTGGGTCTGCAGCGCAGCGACCAGCGCATGACCGATCTCATGATACGCGACGATCCGCTTCTCGGCATCGGTCAGGATCGCATTCTTTTTCTGATACCCTGCGATGACGACCTCGATGCTCTCCTCAAGGTCCGACTGCTCCACGGTCTTTCTCCCGCTGCGAATTGCCCTTAGGGCCGCTTCGTTGACAATGTTGGCAAGCTCCGCGCCCGAAGCGCCGGACGCCATCCGCGCGATTCGTTCAAAGTCCACGTCGTCCGCGAGCTTGACCTTCTTCCCGTGTACCTTCAGGATCTCCTCGCGGCCCTTCAGATCGGGCAGCTCGACGGGCACGCGCCGGTCGAACCGACCCGGCCGCGTCAAGGCGGGATCGAGGCTTTCGGGCTGGTTCGTGGCAGCCAGAATAATGACTCCGTTGTTGCCTTCAAAACCGTCCATTTCGGTTAAGAGCTGATTGAGCGTCTGTTCGCGCTCGTCGTTGCCGCCCGAAAATCCGCCGCGCTTTTTGCCGATCGCGTCGATCTCGTCGATGAACACGATGCACGGTGCCTTCTCCTTGGCCTGGCTGAACAGGTCGCGCACCTTGCTTGCGCCCATGCCGACGAACATCTCCACGAACTCCGAGCCGGAGATGGAGAAGAACGGTACGTTCGCTTCGCCGGCGACTGCCTTGGCAAGCATCGTTTTACCGGTGCCCGGCGGGCCGACGAGCAGGATGCCCTTCGGAATTGACGCGCCGATCTCACGGTACTTTTCGGGGTCGTGCAGATAATCCACGATCTCGGTCAGGTTCTCCTTGGCCTCCTCCTCGCCTGCGACGTCCGCGAACTTGATACCGTCCGAGGACTTGACATAGACCTTGGCGTTCGACTTGCCCATATTGAACATCATCGAGCCCGCTCCGCCGCCCTGCCGGTT
>JAUMVL010000333.1 GCA_030530185.1 Clostridia bacterium
TGACGTTCAACGGCCTGTCCAAGAGCCACATCATCTGCGGTTTCCGCTGCGGATGGATGGTGTTCTCCGGCCCCAAAGGGGAGCTGGATGCGGTCAAAAACGGCGTCATGAAGCTTGCTTCGATGCGCCTTTGCGGCAATGCCTTAACGCAGCTTGTGATCCCTGCCGCGCTTGTTGACAGCGAAAGCACGCGTGAAATGCTCGTCCCGGGCGGCAGGCTGTTTGAACAGCGCAAAGCAACGTGCGAGGGGCTTGACAAGATCGAAGGCGTAAGCTACGTCGCCAACAAGGCCGCATTCTACCTGTTCCCGGCGCTCGATCAAAAGCAGTTCGATTTTGAGAGCGCGCAGGACTTTGCAATGAAATTCCTGCACGAATATCACATTCTGGTCATCCCGGGCAACGGCTTCGATTGGCACGAAGATCTGCGCTTCCGCATCGTCATGCTGCCGGATCCGGAGGTTTTGTCGAAAGCCATGAACGACCTCAAACATTTTTTGAATCATCACCGCATCTGAATGCAGCGCAAAAACGCAGCGCATCGAGGCATTTGCTTCGATGCGCTGTTTGTTACGGAGTATCGTTGTGTTCGTCGCCGGGTTCCGATTCGGATTCCGCCGTGCTTTGCGGCTCCGTTTCATTCAAGGCGGGCGACGGTTCGGCATTTGGCTCTGCGGGTTCGGATGCGCTCTTAAGCGGCTCTGCAATATAGATGATATCGGACTGGGAGCGCCGTTTGTTCTCCAGAGTCTTGTTGAAGATTCCGCCGTTCCAGTAGAGCTGTGAGGAGAGTCCGCCGTCAAGATTGAACGCCTGCTTGCAGCCGAGTTCCACCATCAGCTTGGCAAGATCATCCAGCGTCAATCCCGCTGAATAGCTGCCTGCCTGCCGGCCATCGACAAGCACGATGCAGTAATGCCCCGGCTCATAGTAGCCAAGTACCGTGCGCGGATTGGCAACGCGGATCTTATAGATCGGGAATTCGGTGCGGGGCGAGCCGTCCGGCATAATCAGATACGGACCGAACTGCCAGCCCTGCCAGACGTCGGAATAATCCGCGTTCGGGTCGAACGTTTCGGACGGAATCACCTCCATCGAACCGTCGTAACGGATCAGGCAGACGTCATGCAGCTTCCAGCTTTTGCGGTGATAGAGTTCGCCGTTCCGAAGCACAAAGGAACGGGCCTTTCCGTCAAACCCAAAGAAATCGCCGTTGACCGCAAGGATTGCGCCCTCCTGCTCGGCCAGCTTGTCCACGTGCGCCGTTTTACCGAAATGGTTGAAATCCGTCGCAGCGGCCGTTCGCAGGGAGGTCAGATCCTGTAAGTAGATGTCCGCTACGAAATAGGCAAGCCGCTTGCCGTCATACGGGCTGTTCCGGAACGTATGCTTTGTCACGGTGATCGAAACCCGATCGCTGTGGTATCCGTTTTCGTCCGAAAGCGGTTCGTCGCCGTAGTAGAACACCTCGTATTTTCCGCCGATCAAACCGACCGGCGTCGGGACAGGCGTCGGGGAAGGCGTGGGCGACGGGGTAGGTGTCGGCGTCGGCGTGGGC
>JAUMVL010000334.1 GCA_030530185.1 Clostridia bacterium
CGGAGCCTATCTCCGCACTGTGCCTGATGAGCCTTTCCGTCTCACGCCTTGCCTCGGCGCTGTCGTCTACGTTGAGAACTGGCGTATCGACTATGTGTATCTTTTTGCCGTCCTTGTCCTCGGCGTACCTGATCCCCGCCTGCAAAAGCTCATGATCGCTGACGGGCGCCATAATGGCGTCCACCCCGTGCTCAAGATATGTATGCAGAACGGGATAAAAATCCTCCGGCCGCCGGTACTTTTCCTTTATGCCGGCGTCAGCCGCGGCGCCTGTATGGCTCCAGCCGAGGAGCCAGTTTGTGCCGATTATCATGCGCGGCATTGATATACCGCCGACTGTTGTTCTCGGAAACTGCTGCATTGTTCTTACCTCCGCAATATATTTAAAAATCTTATCGGATACCACGGACAAGCTCCGCCGCGCCGATGATGCCGAAGTCCTGCTTAAGAGCGGCAAAGCGAAATTCCACAGGCTGCGGAATATGGTTGTAACGGTCAAACTCCTCCCTGACGAGGTCAAAGAGCATCGGACCGAAGTTTACAAGCCCGCCGCCGAAAACGAAAAGGTTGACGTTCAGAAGCTGGTATATATTGAAAACGCAGACCGCAAGGTAGTGCGCCGTCTGCCTGAGCACGTCCAGCGCCAGCGCGTCGCCCGCCTGACAGGCGCGGTAAAGCTCCACGCAGTCAAGACTGTCGCTCAGCTCCATGCACGTTTCGCGCCCCTGAGCCATGCGGCGGACGTGCTTCGGAATATAGCGGCCGGATGCCCACGACATGAAGCAGCCGGAGTTGCGGCAGCCGCAGTCTTCACCGGCATCGGGGGTTATCAGCATATGCCCGCATTCGCCCGCCCAGCCGTAGCTTCCGCGAAACAGCTCACCGTTGAGGATCAGCCCGCTTCCAATGCCGGTGCTGGTTGCGACATAGACCATATGCCGGCTGCCCTTGCCCGCACCGTACCTATGCTCTGCAAGCGCGGCGGCATTGCTGTCGTTGTCCAGCACAATGGGGGTGTGAAGCCGTGCCTGCAAATAATCACGCATGGCGAAATCGCGGATGTTCACCATTGCCGAGGTCATGCAGACATAGCCCTCGTCGAAAAGAATAAAGGATGGCATACAAATGCCGATACCCTGAAGCTCGCTGAGGGCTATCTTGTTGCCGCTGAGCATCTTGCTGACGCTGTCGATCAACAGATCGCAGAATGCGGGGCCGTCGGCCTCGATAGGCGTCGGATGCTGAAAACGGTCGATCAGACTGCCGCTTTCATCGAACAGACCGTAGGCGACCTTCGTGCCGCCTGCATCAATTCCCATACGGTACCGCATAGTGTTCTACCTCCGCGCTTATAAAACGTTTTATTCTATATTTTATTCTACCAAAGCCCTTATCGCCTGTCAATGATATTTACGAATGAAAGCGGATTTGATTTTGAACATAAACGCATACTTGCAGTGGGAAATACAGAATTTGCTGTTGACACCAAGAGAAAACAATGATAGCATAAACTTACGAATGAAAGCAATTTAGTTACGAATGATTTTCGGAGGTGCTT
>JAUMVL010000335.1 GCA_030530185.1 Clostridia bacterium
CGTGCCTTTCATCAGCAGGGCGTTGTAAGTGCCCTTGCGATGTTCCTTGAGATACAATTTGCGCCGCCAGCCCCAGACGCCGATCTCGCCCTCCGGCTGCGGATCGAGCGTCAGGTTCGGAAGCAGGTAGTCGCCTTCTTGTCTGTAAGTAATGTTCATGGTCAATTCTCCTTTCGATTTTCTGTCAATTTAACGAATAGTACGTTTCGCCTCATTTTGCAAGTGCGGCTCGGAATGATTTTTATGATCGGTTTCGGAAGATCTTTTTTGTCCAGAATCGCATCCGGGATCGGATCGAAGGCGAAGAAGATTTCGATCTTATCATCGCTCATATCCTCTCCTCCGCATGTTCCGTGTCTTTCCTTTCTCGGCAGGTTTCTTTGATTGTGCTTCTTCGCGCAGTATGCGGTTTCTCTCCTCGATCTCTATCGACCGAAGCAGCACGTCCGAACACAGTTTCAAGTCCCGGCGTAATTGCCGATTGGTATCGGAAAGTTCTTTGAGCCGATCTTCGATCTCCTGTTTCCGTTCCTCCGTTACACCTACCCTGCGACGCTCGTTATACAGTTCTGTGCGCTCGGATTGGAGTTTTTCCAACCGTTCTGTCAGCGTTTTCTGCAGTTCCTGCACCTGTTCGTCGGTATCGAGCTTGTACCGGCTCAGGAATTTGGACTGTTCCGAAAGCGCATCCAGATGGCGCAAGTCCTCTTTCAGCACGAACGGATAGGATTGCTTTGGGTGGCTTTTAGCTTCCCGCAGTTTACGGAGATAGAAGAAGTACAGCGCCCGAAGTCCTTTCCATGTGACCTTGGAAAGTCGGAAATCGCCCTGTATTCGAGCATGCTTCTTTGCCGGTTTCGGTGGTCTTGGTTCAATTTCCGGATACCGCTGCCGCAGAATCCGTTGTCGGATTGCCGTTTCCGTGTACCCGTCTCCGAGCGATTGCAGTCGTACAAACCGTTTCATACCGAGCGCCTTAATCCGCAGAAAGCTACCGCGCTGTTCAAAGATATAGCCCTTCTTTCTCATGGCTGCGTAGAACTGTTCCATGGTCATGCTGTACCGGATGGCGTAATCCATATCCTCCCGAATGATCGAACGCCAGATCTGCTCTCCTGCACGCTCCGCTTGCCATTCCGCAATATGCTTTCTCGGATTCTTCTCCGGCTGTGCAATCACCGACAGTCCGTACTCTCTGCAAAGCCGATCCGACGCCTCCCGCATTTGCCGGTAACTCGCCTTGCAGGCATTGAACTTCCGCCCGTACAGCGATACGGAATTGACGACAAAGTGCGAATGAATGTGCGCCTTATCAAGGTGGGTTGCCACAATCACCTGGTGATCCGGCCACAGCTCTTGTGCCAGTTTCATACCGATCTCATGCGCGATCTCCGGCGTTACTTCACCCGGTTTGAAGCTCTGGTAGCCATGAAACGCAAGAATCCCGTCCTCCTTTCCGAACTGCCGTTTTGTCATCTGCATTTCCTCCCGGGCAGTGTCCGGCATACAGTTCCAACCGGAAACGTAATACTGTTTCTCCGTCTTGGCAT
>JAUMVL010000061.1:0-2313 GCA_030530185.1 Clostridia bacterium
AGGATATTCAGCTTTCCTGTACCGCACCGCATTCTTACGCCTGCCATGTCGGCATGATAGTTGGTAACATAGCTGATCTGATCCTTCCAGCCTAAGCCAGTAAATGTCTGCGCTCCGCTCCACTCTGTTGGCATCCGATCCCCGACAAGTTTCTTTTCCGGAATCGAGCGGAACGCATTCAAGTCGATCTGGACGGTGCCGAGATCGGCGGTGAACTTGAGCTGATCCTTATCACCGAGGTCATGGACAACTTCATAGGACACCTTTGCCGTCACGATGCCGTTTTCGTCCGCATTGGCAAGCGCTTTTTTATACTCTCGGGTCATACCCTGATACTTTTCTCCATCTGACCACATCGTTACGTTTGCGACGGCGCGCAGTCCGTGTGCGCTCAGATGATCGAGCGTAGCTTGATTGAAGGCTTTCACCTGTTCCTCAGACATCGGCCATTTGGAAGAATCCGGCATGCCATCCTGAGAACGCTCCGTCGCGGCAAAGAATTCCTGATCCTCCTCACGCGGCTGCATCCAAACCCATCCGTTCAGCTTCGTTCCGTCGGGCAGCTCATAGACGATAAAATTGCTTGTGCCCATCCAATAGGTGACTGCGCCTGATTCAAACATGGAAGTGTCGGCATTATCCTCAAAAAAATGAAACACCATGTTTCCGTCCAAAGGTTCCAACGTCAGTCCCGGGATCGGAATTCCAGTTTCCCATTCGCCGCCCCATTCATTTTCATACACGCCAATGCCGCTGATTCCGGCAAAGTCGATCACCTGATACAGCCTTTCCCCGTCGTACATCGCATCGCCGAGCGTCACGTGAAAGTCCTTTGCAACCTCCTGCCAAAGCGGCTCGTCAATTGCATAGGTCACTTTCACATTGGTATCCGCCGGTGCAGCCGATGTAATCAAAGCATCAAGCTCTTCGATGGGATCTCGCTCACCCGGCGTCGCCGCAAGGTATTCATCCGGTCGCGAAAAGCCGAACCACGACAGCACCTCTGCCCGCGCAGTCGGAATTGCCGCGACGAGGACAATCGCCGCAACCAAAACCGCAACCGTTACTTCCAGCATACGCCGCCATGAAAACCCTCTGTTTTGCCGCACATGGGGACTCTTCTCAACCGGCTCCTGCGTCTGTTCTTTTGGAAGCTGTTCCGGCTCCTCCTCAAAAATCAATTCCAAAATATGATCGTCATCCACAAGGTTTTCCTGCACAACGGTCTTATAAAATTCGGATTCCTTCATACCGATCTCCTTTCCCGTTCCTCGTTCAGAACGATGATAGTATTCCGCCGTTCCAGTTCTTCACGAATACGTGCCCGCGTGCGGGAAAGGCGTTTTCGCACCGCTTCCTCCGAAATGCCGAGTTCCCTTGCGATCTGTGCCGTCGGAACCTCAAAGCCGTAATACAGCGTAAACGCCTGATAGGACAAAAGCGGTTCCCGCTCGACAACCGCCCAAGCTTCCCGTGCGCGCTCTTTCGTGAAAAGTCGCTCCTCCGGCTGCGGCTCTTCATCCATCAGCTGATCCGAAAGCGGCTCCTCATGCGCCCGCACGGCGGCTTGTCCGCGATAGTAATGTGCCAATTCCCGTTTTGCAATCCCATATAAGTACGCCATCGGTTCGCGCACATCACCGTTCCGTTTCAAATGCTGATAAAGGTTTCGATAGATTTCCTGCATCAGATCTTCGACGTCAGCGCTGCCGTGCACGCGTGGGATCAGCCACCGCAAAAGCGGTTGCTTGGTTTCGGCATAGATACGATTGAATGTTTCGTTGATTTCCATGCGTTCCTCTTTTCTGATAACCGGTTTCACCCTGTATGAGGACGGAAAAGTGAAAAGTGTGACATGTTTTTTCTATTGTACAGAAAAAAACTCATTGTTTCCATTCCTCCCATCCATTTTCGTCATCTTTTTACAAATACCCGTTGCAATCGTCCTGTATTCAGAGTATAATACCACACGTGTGGAAAAAATCGAAAAACGGGGAAATCAAAGGATGAAACATGAAAGGCAGAAGGACAGCCGTATCCAGCGAACCAAAGCCGCGATCCGCAGCGCGTATTTGCGGCTGCTCGGGCAAAAGTCCGCTTCCGAGATCACGGTAACCGACGTTGCGCAGGCCGCGGACGTCGACCGCAAAACGGTGTACAACTATTATGAGGGAGCGGCAGCGATCTTGGATGAGTTGGAAAACGAACTCGTTGCTTTGGTCGGAAAGGCGATCAAGGAGTCTGATTTTCTGCGCTGTCTGCGCGACCCGTTCGGTTTTTTACAGGCGGTCACAAACGCATTTGACGCGCATG
>JAUMVL010000061.1:2323-5703 GCA_030530185.1 Clostridia bacterium
ATGCAGACCTGTCCGAGCCGCTTGTGCACAGAAACAAACAATCGCATGTGCTGCAAAAGCTTGCGGACGCCTGCTCCGGTCGGATCAGCTCGCTGCTGTCCGATCAGGTACAGCCGAACCAGCGTCAGTATGCCAAGCTGTATGCCGACTTTCTGACAAACGGCATCGTCTCGGTCTATCGGGACTGGATCGCAACCGGCATGCAGCAGCCCTTGGAAGAGATTGCAAAACAAATCAGCCTGCTTTTGAAAAACGGAATGGCCGCCTTTATGGCGTAATGACGAAACGGAAGGAACGAACATGGAAACGAAAACGATCAACGGCCCGCTGTATGCAAACATGATCGCCGGCGGTGCCGCCAAACTCAACCACAATCGCGTGGTCGTAAATGAACTGAATGTGTTTCCGATCCCGGACGGGGACACCGGAGACAATATGTATATGACGATCGACTCGGGCATTTGTGCCGTGTCGGATGGCGCGGACGACGCGCTCGGAACCACTTCGCAGCGGATTGCCAAGGGCATGCTGCTCGGCGCGCGCGGAAACTCCGGCGTGATTTTATCGCGCATCTTTGCGGGCATTTCCGAGGGGCTGCGCGGCGTGAAGAGCGCCGACCTTTCCACCTTCTCCAAGGCGTTGGAAAACGGTGTTGCCGAATCCTATCGCGCGGTACAGACCCCCGTCGAGGGAACGATCCTGACCGTCTATTCCGACGCCGTCCGCTATGCCAACGCACGCATGAACGGGCATTCCGATTTTGAATCCTATTTTGAAGACTTTCTCCAGGAGCTTCGCGCTTCGCTCGACCGCACGCCGATGCTTCTTGACGTCCTGCGCGAATCCGGCGTGGTCGATTCGGGTGGTGCAGGGTTTGTCTACATTGCCGAGGGCATGCAGGATGCCCTGCACGGCAAGACATTCTCGAACGAGGGCGGTCAACCGGCTTCTGCGGCAAAGATCAATATCAACGCCTTCACGGAGGAGGATGCACTGCAATTTGGCTACTGCACCGAGTTTTTGCTTCGACTTCAGACGAAAAAGGTCGGTCCCGTTTCTGCCTTCGACGAAAAGCCGCTGATCGACTGGCTGATCGCAAACGGAGATTCCGTCGTCGCGTTCCGCGATGACAGCATTCTCAAGGTGCACATTCACACGATGACGCCGGAAACGATCCTTTCGCATTGCCACGATTACGGCGAGTTTTTGACGCTGAAGATTGAGAATATGATGTTGCAGCATCACGAGACGACGATCCGCAACAACTATTCAAAAAAGCGCAAACCGCACAAGAAATTCGGCATTGTCGCCGTTGCAGCGGGCGCAGGCATTCGCAAAACGTTCCTGTCGATCGGCGCGGATGCGGTTGTCGACGGCGGGCAGAGCATGAACCCGAGCACGGAAAGCTTTTTGGAAGCGTTTGCCGAGGTCAACGCCGATACGATTTTGGTCTTTCCGAACAACAGCAACATCATTCTGACGGCCGAGCAGGCGGCGGCGCTCTATTCGGATGCCGAGGTACGCGTAATGCCGAGCCATACAATCGGCGAATGCTATGCGGCGCTGTCGCTGCTTGATACCTCCTCCGAGGATATTCAAAAGATCGAGGAGAATTCGGTTGCGATCATGCAAAGCGTCAAGACCGGCACCGTCAGTAAAGCGAGCCGCACGACCGAGCGCGACGGCGTTTCCGTCCGCGAAGGCGATTACATCGGCTATTGCGACGGCACGATCTATGCCGATTCCGCTGATGCTGCGGACGCTGCACTCCGTCTGGCAAATGTGCTGCATGCCGACGACTTCGGAATTTTGCTGTTGGTACGCGGAAGCGACGCGGATGAAAAAGAAGCCGAAGCGGTCCGATCCGCGCTCGAACAGGCGCACCCGCTGACCGAAGTGATTTTGCTGGACGGTGGACAGCCGATTTACGATTACATCATGATTTTGGAATGAGGAGGGCACTATGCTGAAACTGTTTACCGATACCGATTGCGATATTACGCCCGCGCTTGCCGCCGAGTACGGCTACTCGCTGATCTCGATGCCGTATGCAATCGACGGAAAGACGATCTATCCTTACGAGGATTTCGATACGTTCGACGCCAGAGCATTTTACGATCAGCTGCGCGGCGGCGCACTCCCGAATACGAGCGCGATCAGCCGTGAAAAGTATCTCGAAACATTCGAGCCGGTCTTCGCAAACGGAGATGACATTCTGTATGTTCACTTCTCCCGCGCGATGACGGCCACGTTTGACGCAATGGATCAAGCGGTAGCCGAACTGAAAGAGCGCTATCCCGATCGCAGGTTTTACGACATCGATACCAAGGGCATCACGATCGTGAGCTATGCAATTGTTCGGGAAGTCGGAGATCAGATCCTCTCCGGCAAATCGGTCGAAGAAGTGCTCGAATGGGCCAGGACCGAGGTGGACAAGTTTGCGATCTATTTCTTTGCCGACGATCTGAAATTTTTCAAGCACAGCGGACGCGTATCCGGTCTTGCCGCAACGATGGGAACCCTGCTCGGTGTCCGCCCGATCATCTATATGAACAGCGAAGGCAAGATGATTTCGATCGGATCGGAACGCGGCAGAGCCCGCGCCATCAACCGTCTTCTGCAATATGTCGACGAACTCGGCGAAAATGTCTCCGATCACCGCGTAATCGTCGGTCATACCGATGCGCCGGAAATTGCGGAAGAAGTGGCGCAACGTTTACAAGAAAAGTTTGGCGGCAAGCTGGACCTCGAAACCGTTGTCGTCAATCCGACTACGGGCGGCCACTGCGGCCCGAACGGCGTCGGCATCTGCTTCCATGCAACGCACAGGTAAGTCGCCATGGTAACGATTCGTGAAGTCCGAACCAGAAAAGAACAGCGGGAATTTCTGAACTTCCCGCTTGATTTGTACCGCGAAAATCCGAACTTCGTTCCCCCGCTGTACGGCGACGAGAAAAAAATCTTCTGCAAAAATTACGTCTACTACGATACCTGCGAAGCGGTCTATTACAACGCCTATCGCGATGGAAAGATCGTCGGCCGCATCTCCGGCATTCTGCAAAAGGCTGCCAACGAAAAAAATCACGAAAAGCGCGTCCGCTTTACCCGTTTTGATGCAATCGACGATCAGGAGGTCGCTTCTGCGCTGTTCGGTGCCGTCGAAGCCTGGGCAAAGCAAAAGGGTATGGACACGATCTGCGGACCGCTCGGCTTTTCCGATCTTGAGCGCGAAGGGCTTTTGATCGAAGGCTTCGACCAGCTTTCCACGTTTGAGGAACAATACAACGCGCCGTATTATCAAAAATTGATCGAAGCTCTCGGCTATCGCAAGGAAGTCGACTGGACGGAGAGCAAAATCTACCCGCCCGAAAAGAACGACG
>JAUMVL010000061.1:5713-9493 GCA_030530185.1 Clostridia bacterium
CTCGCTCGCGTCACCGAAAAGCTGATGGCACGCTATAAACTGCACTTCGGTCCGGCAAAGAACGTCAACGATTTTCTAAACCGGTATGCGGACGGTCTGTTTGAGCTCCTTGACAAGTCCTACGACAAGCTCTACGGTACCGTTCCGTTCACCGACGGGATGAAAAAGCTGATGATCGACAACTTCCGTCTGATCATCGACCTCGACCACGTTGCCGCGATCCTTGACGAGCACGATAACATCGTCTGCCTTGGCATCTGCTTCCCGTCAATCGCAAAGGCCGTGCAGCCAAGCCGCGGACATTTAACGCCTGCGGCAATCGTTCGCATCTTGTGGGCGATCAAGCATCCGAAGGTCATTGACCTCGGTTTGATCGGCATTGACCCCGACTGGGCAAATCGCGGCATCTCCGTCGCCATTTCGGCTGCTCTTGAACGCATGCTGCGCGAGGACGGTGTGGAATATGCCGAAACAAACCTGAACCTCGAGGATAACTACGCGATTCAAAATCAGTGGAAGCGTTTTGTGGCTGTTCCGCATAAGCGGCGGCGCTCGTTTGTCAAGCGGCTGGAGGAAAACGTATGATTCGGCTTGCGGTGGACTGTTTCGGCGGCGACCACAGCCCCGAAGCAAATGTGAACGGCGCGTTGCTCGCCTTGCAACAGTTTCCCGATCTCGAACTGATCCTGACCGGTGACGAACCCGCAATCCGCAAGGTGCTTGGAAATCGGCCTTACGACAAAAAAAGGCTTTCCATTGTCCATGCACCGGAGGTGATTGATCCCGGCGAGCACCCGACCGCTGCAATCAAGCAGAAAAAGGACAGCTCTCTGATGAAAGCCGTGGAGCTCGTCCGCGCCGACGAAACCGTACACGGAATCATCACCATCGGCTCAACCGGCGCTTTGGTGGCGGCGGCGACGCTGCGCATCGGTCGCATCCACGGTGTAAAACGTCCCGCTTTCTGCCCGATCCTGCCGACCATGGACGGCGGCATCGTCGGCGTTTGTGACAGCGGCGCGAACGTCGACGTCACGGTGAAGATGCTGCAGCAGTTTGCAATCATGGGCAGCCGGTATTTAGAAGGCGCATACGGAATCGAACGACCGCGCGCTGCGCTTCTGAACATCGGCACCGAGTCCGAAAAAGGTGACGAGCTTCGAAAAGCCGCCTATCCCGCGCTTGCCGCAATGGATTCGATTCGCTTTGTCGGCAATATGGAAAGCCGCGATCTGCTTTCGGGCAAGTACGATCTTGTCGTGTGCGACGGATTTTCGGGTAACGTGCTGATCAAATCCACCGAGGGAGCCTGCCTTGAGATGCTGAAAAAGCTCAAGAAAGACATCTATTCCCGGACGCTCTACAAGCTCGGCGCGCTGTTGATGAAACGCATGTTTGACGAAGAAAAGCGCTTTATGGACTACCGCAACTACGGCGGCAGCGTGTTGCTCGGCTGTTCAAAGATCGTCGTCAAAGGGCACGGTTCCAGTAACGACGTCGCCGTCAAAAACTGTATTGCGCAGGCATACCGGATGCAGAACGCCGACCTGTGCGAACGCATCCGTGCCGATATCGCCCGCTTGAACGAAATCGCATCCGAATGACATAATTCCCCGATTCCCCGCTTCATGCGGGGATTTTATATGTCGAGCACGCCCTGCTTCGCCCAATTTCTGCGTTTTTTCGTAAAAAAAGGCAAAATGTGCGATTGACAAAGTTTTTACCGATGTTATAATTATTATGAACGGGTTCATAAAAGAAAGATGCGACTTGATTTGCCGCATGCAGCCCGTTCCGAAAGGGGCTGTTTCGGTGCCGAAAATCATCGAAAATCTGCGGGAAAAGCTGCTGAGCGAAGCTCGGCGGCAGGTACAGGAATTCGGCTACGGGGCCGTCACGATCCGGTCCGTTGCCTCCGCATGCAATGTCGGCGTCGGGACGTTGTACAACTATTTCCCGTCCAAGGACAATTTGATCGCAGCTTTTATGGCCGAGGACTGGCATTCTGCGATTCAACCGCTTTTCGCTGTCTCCGTATCGGATGCCATGACCGTTTTAAGCCATGAATACGATGTGTTGAAGCAGTTTATAATCGATCACGAACGGCTGTTTTCCGATCCCGCCGCAATTCAAACCTATTCGCTGCTTCCGCCGCAGAGGCACGCGCAGTTTCGTGAGCAGCTTGCTGCTCCGGTCGAGCATGCGCTTCGCGAATCCGAGGCAAAGGATCCCGCTTTTTTGGCGCTGTTTTTGGTGGAAGCGCTGTTGACATGGACGCTGTCCGGTATTGACAAGGAACCCTTATTTACAGTATTGGCGCCGCTGCTTGCGGCTGACGATAGAAAAGAAGCAGAAAAAGGAGAGCAAATCAAATGAGCAGTTTTGAAAACCTGCGGATCGTAGACAACTTCTATCAGACCTCGCTGTTCTTCCCGATGCCGACCGTTCTGATCAGCACGCTGACCGAATCCGGCATGACGACGCTCGGGCCGTACTCGCTCGTGCAGCCGTATTATGTCGCGGGCAAGGACTATTATGCGATGCTGCTGCAGTGCCGCAACTCGTCGAACACCGCGCAGAACATTCTGCGCACCGGCAAGTGTGCGATCAACTTTATCGACGACAACCCCGCCACCTTTAAGGAAGCCGTCAAGCTGTCCTGGCCCGGTGACAAGCCCGAAGAAAAGATGCCCAAAGTCAACTTCCGGCTCGAAAAGTCGATGATTGAAGAGGAGAACCCCGCCGACATCCGCCCGCAGGTTCTGACCGACGCAATCGAAGTCATTGAATGCACCTGGATGCGGGAGCTTGACGGCGCAGCGAACGACAAAGCGGGCTGCACGACCGGCTATGAGCCGCCGTATCACGATTTCAACGGCATCACGTCGAAGTTCGGTGCACACTTCATTCTCCGCGTTGATAAGATTCTGATGAAGAAGCGGTATTCCGACGCGATCATCAACGGCGTCAAAGTCGGGGATTTTCCGAAGCTGCCCGTCGATTACGGCTATCGCGACAGCAAGAACTTTTGGTATCACCGTGCCGCATGGCGGATGCGTTCCGAGCTCCTTGCGATCCGCAAGCAGACGCTCGAATCCGTGCGCTACGCTGCAGACCGTGCCGACGACAAGGTCAAGTTCACCGACGAGGCGCTGCAGACCATCCTGAACGTACCGCGCGTATTTCTCCCGCTCGTGCTCAAGGGCTGTGTAGACTGGGCAAAGGAAAACAATGTGACTCTGATCACCGAGGAGCATATGAAGATTATCAACGATAAGCGTTCCAAGGAAAAGAACGCCAAGAAATAAGCAGGAGGCAACATTATGAAAGTAGTATTGGCAGGCGCATTCGGCAATCTGGGTGCCGAGATCTTGAAGGTTCTGTGCCGCGAAGGACACGAGGTCATCGCAGCGGATATCAAGGAACGTCCGGTTGAAGGCACCGAGGGAAAGTACACGTTTGTTGCCATCGATGCAACCGAAACGATTACGCTGAAGGGCTTGTGCGACGGCGCGGATGTCGTCATTACAACGATGGGTCTCACCGGCGCGTCGACCCGCTTCACCGCGTATGACATCGACTATCAGGGAAACATGAATCTGTATAACGTCGCCAAAAAGGCCGGCGTCAAAAAGTTCAACTATATCTCCGTCATTTCCTGTGACGAACCGGGCGCGGAGAAGGTCCCGATGCTGCATGCAAAGTACCTCGTTGAGCAGGAAATCAAAAAGCAGGATATGGACTGGGTCATTTATCGTCCGCCCGGTTAGTTCTACGATA
>JAUMVL010000062.1 GCA_030530185.1 Clostridia bacterium
GGGAATTCAACGTCACGCGCGAGCGCATCCGCCAGATCGAGGCAAAGGCGCTGCGCAAGCTCCGCCATCCGTCGCGCAGCAAGAAGCTCAAGGACTTTTTGGAATAAGATTCCACGGAATGATCGAAGTATTTGGAGAACAGGATGTACAAGAAAGTATCGACCGACATGAATTTCGTCGCGCGCGAGCTCGAAACGCTCGCGTTCTGGAAAGAGAACAAGGTCTTTGAAAAGAGCGTGGCGCTGCGCAAGGGCGCGCCGACCTACACGTTCTTTGACGGACCGCCGACCGCCAACGGCAAGCCGCATATCGGTCATGTCTTAACGCGCAGCATCAAGGACCTGATCCCGCGTTACAAGACGATGAAGGGCTATGACGTACTGCGCAAGGCCGGCTGGGATACGCACGGCCTGCCCGTGGAGCTCGAAGTCGAAAAGATGCTCGGCCTCGACGGCAAGGAACAGATCGAAGCGTACGGCGTCGAGCCGTTCATCAAGGCTTGCAAGGAATCCGTCTGTAAGTATGAGAGCCAGTGGGAACAGATGAGCGACCGCGTCGCCTACTGGTGCGACATGAAGGACCCGTACGTCACCTATCACGACAACTACATCGAGTCCGAGTGGTGGGCGCTCAAAACGATCCACGAAAAGGGCCTTCTGTATAAGGGACACAAGATCGTACCCTACTGCCCGCGCTGCGGCACGGCGCTGAGCTCGCACGAGGTCGCGCAGGGTTATCACGACGTGAAGGAAACCTCCGCGATTGCAAAGTTCTATCTCAAGGACGGCAGCGGGGTCGCATTCCTTGCCTGGACGACGACGCCGTGGACGCTCCCGTCGAACGTTGCGCTGTGCGTCAACGCGCACGAGAGCTATGTCAAAGTGCGCAAGGGCGAGGACGTCTATATCATGGCCGAGGCGCTTGTGCATACCGTGCTCGGCGAGGACGCCGAGATCCTCGATCGCTGCCTCGGCAGAGACCTTGAAGGCATGGAGTATGAGCCGCTGTTCGACCTTCCGGTCAACTTTATGGGGAAGTCCGGCTATCGCGTCGTGTCCGACGATTACGTCACGCTGACCGACGGTACCGGCATCGTGCATATCGCGCCGGCATTCGGCGAGGACGACAACCGCGTCGGCAAGGCGTGGGAGCTGCCGTTTGTGCAGTTTGTCAACGCAAGCGGTCACCTCTCGGGCGGCACGCCGTGGGACGGTCTGTTTGTCAAGGATGCGGACAAGCCGATTCTGGACGCATTGAAGGCGAGCGGCAAGCTCTTTGCCGCGCTGCCGTTTGAACACAGCTATCCGTTCTGCTGGCGCTGCGACACGCCTTTGATCTACTATGCCCGCGAGAGCTGGTTCATCAAAATGACTGCGGTCAAGGACAAGCTGATCCGCTTCAACCGCTCGGTCAACTGGATCCCCGATACGATCAAAGAGGGCCGCATGGGCAACTTCCTGGAAAACGTGATCGACTGGGGCATCTCCCGCGAACGCTACTGGGGCACGCCGCTGCCCGTTTGGACCTGCGAATGCGGCAATGTACATGTGATCGGCAGCAAGGCCGAGCTGAAAGCCATGTCGGACGACTGTCCGGACGATATCGAGCTGCACAAGCCCTACATCGATCAGGTGCATGTGCGCTGCCCGAAGTGCGGCAAGATCATGAAGCGCGAGCCGGTCGTGATCGACTGCTGGTTCGACTCGGGTTCGATGCCGTTTGCACAGTGGCACTATCCGTTTGAAAACAAGGAGCTCTTTGAAAAGCGCTATCCCGCGGCGTTCATTTCCGAAGCCGTCGATCAGACGCGCGGCTGGTTCTATACGCTGCTTGCGATCGCAACCTGCCTGTTCGACAAGGCGCCGTTTGAAAACTGCCTCGTGCTGGGCCTCGTGTGCGACAAGGACGGCAAGAAGATGTCCAAGCACATCGGCAATGTCGTAGCGCCGCAGGATGTGCTCGACAAGCAGGGCGCCGACGCCGTGCGCTGGTACTTCTATACCGCATCCGCACCGTGGCTGCCGTCGCGCTTTTCGGGTGAGAACGTCTCCGAGTATCAGCGTAAGTTTATGTCCACGCTGTGGAACACCTATGCGTTCTATATCCTCTACGCGGATATCGACAAGTTCGACCCGACCGAACACAGCTTAAAGCGCGAGAACCTGACGCTCATGGATCGGTGGATCCTGTCGCGCCTGCAGACGCTGATTCAGACCGTGGACGACGATCTCGACAACATCCGCATCACCGAGGCGGGCAGAGAATTGCAGGCGTTTGTGGACGATCTGTCCAATTGGTATGTGCGCCGCTGCCGCGATCGGTACTGGGGCGCCGAGATGACGGACGACAAGGAAGCCGCCTACATGACGCTCTATACCGTGCTCAAAACGCTTGCGCTGCTGTCTGCGCCGTTCGTGCCGTTCATGAGCGAGGCGATGTACCAGAACATGGTACGCACCGTGGACGAGAGCGCGCCGCTTTCGGTCCATCTTTGCGACTATCCGAAGGCCGACGAAAGCTTTGTGGACAAGGCACTTGAACAGGGAATGGAGCGCGTGCTCGAGATCGTCACGCTCGGCCGTGCCGCGCGCAACACCGCTTCGACGAAGATTCGTCAGCCGCTTGCCGAAATGTTCGTGCAGGGCGACGCGCTGACCGATGCCGAAACCGCGATCATCGCGGACGAGCTGAACATCAAGAAGGTCGCGTATGTGGCCGACGCGTCGGGCTTTATCAGCTATCAGACCAAGCCGCAGCTGCGCACCCTGGGGCCACGCTACGGAAAGCTGCTTCGCTCGATCTCGGCGTATCTTGCCAAAGAAGGCGTCGGCGATGCGATCGTTGCCGCCCACAACCGCGGCGAGGACTATTCGTTTGACTGCGAAGGACAGACCGTGACGCTCGGCAAGGACGACGTGCTGGTGTCCGCACAGCAAAAGGCCGGTTTTGTGTCCGAGAGCGACAACGGATTGACCGTCGTATTGAACACGAACCTGACACCCGAGCTGATCGAAGAGGGCAACGTCCGCGAGATCACGAGCAAGCTCCAGACGATGCGCAAGGAGGCTGGCTTTGAGGTCGCCGATCACATCACGATCGGCTACGATCCGGAGTCCAAGCTTGCGGAGCTTCTTTTGAAGAACGGTAAGCAGATCGCATCCGATACGCTTGCGGACGCGATCGAGCCAAAGCTTTCGGGCTATGAAAAGGTCTGGAATATCAACGGTAGCGAATTGAAGCTGTCGGTGGAAAAACGGTAAGAAAGCCGGGCGTTTGGCTTGACAAACGCCCGAAACATGATATAATGACTGTACTTTGAGAGGATTTCGGAAGCAGTACCGTTTATCGGCACGGCAGAGCGAGCGATCGGGTGGTGCAAGGATCGCGCCGTGTACAGCGGGAAGACCGCCGAAGGATCGAAGCGGGTGCGCCCGATATTGCGCGCAAGAGTCCCAAACAGGGTGGAACCACGCATTGCAGCGTCCTTGTATTACGCAAGGACGCTTTTCTTGTCGAAAGACGCGTCTTTCGACGGGAGATTTTCAGCCCCGCCTAAAAACCGATGTGTTTTCGGGCGGCGGGTCTATACGGTGTCAAATGAGATACGCCTGTCGCCGAATTTGACGGATGATATGGATAGGCGGATTCATACAAACGAAAGTACCTGAACTTATAAACTATCATTTTGGAGGGTTATTCCTATGCAAATTACGTTCCCCGATGGTTCCGTGCGGGAATACGAAAACGGAACAAACGGCCTCGACATCGCGGCATCGCTGAGCCAGGGTCTTCGCAAATCGGTCATCTGCTGTGAGATCGACGGCGTCCGCACCGACGCGTTCGCTCCGATCAACAGGGATTGCAGCCTGAAGTTCCTCACCTTCGAGGATGAGGATGGACGCTGGACGTATCGTCACACCGCATCGCATATCTTGGCGCAGGCGGTCAAGCGTCTGTGGCCGGAGGTAAAGCTTGCCATCGGCCCCGCGATCAAGGACGGCTTCTATTACGATTTCGACGCGCCGTTTACGTTCTCGACCGAGGATTTCAAGAAGATCGAAAAGACGATGGATCAGATCTGCCGCGAGAACCTGCGGCTCGAACGCTTCGAGCTCCCGCGCGAGGAAGCGATCCGGTTCATGGAAGAGAAGGGCGAGCCGTACAAGGTCGAGCTGATTCGCGATCTGCCCGAGGATGAGGTCATCAGCTTCTACCGGCAGGGCGAGTTTGTCGATCTGTGCGCCGGCACGCACGTCGCTTCAACCGCGCGCGTTAAGAATCTGAAGCTGCTGAGCGTTGCGGGCGCCTACTGGCGCGGCAGCGAAAAGAACAAGATGCTGCAACGCATCTACGGCACGGCGTTTGAGAAGAAAGAGGATTTGCAGGCGTATCTGACGAAGCTCGAGGAAGCCAAAAAGCGCGACCATCGCAAGCTTGGCAAGGAACTGCATCTGTTCATGACGGACGAGCTCGTCGGCAAGGGCATGCCGATGTTCCTCCCGAAGGGCTATACGCTGTGGCGCATCCTTGAGAACTACATCCGCGACAAGGAGATTAAGTCCGGCTATCAGCACGTTCTGACGCCCTGCATCGGCACGGTCGATCTGTATAAGATCTCGGGCCACTGGGATCACTATCAGCAGAACATGTTCCCGGCGATGAACGTTGAGGATGAAACGTATGTGCTGCGCCCGATGAACTGCCCGCACCATATGCGTATCTATGCCAACTCGCCGCATTCCTATCGCAACCTGCCGGTGCGCATCGGTGAGATCGCGCACGACTTCCGCTATGAAGCGTCCGGTACGCTCAAGGGCATCGAGCGCGGACGGCATTTCTGCCAGAACGACGCGCATCTGTTCGTCACGCCCGAGCAGATCAAGGACGAGTTTGCCAAGGTTGTCGATCTGATCTTCACGACCTATAAGGATTTCGGCATTACCGATTACCGCTGCGTGCTGTCGCTTCGCGATCCGGCCGACAAGGTGAAGTATCACGACGACGACGAGATGTGGAACACCGCCGAGTCCGCCCTGCGCGACGTGCTGAATTCGCTCGGGCTCGAATACACCGAGGAGATCGGCGAGGCCGCGTTCTACGGCCCGAAGCTCGATGTCAACGTAACCCCGGCGGTCGGCGCGGAATACACGCTGTCCACCTGCCAGCTCGACTTCTGCCTGCCGGCACGGTTCAACCTGACCTACATCGACAAGGACGGCAAGGAACGGACGCCGGTCGTACTGCACCGTGCGATTCTGGGCTCGCTCGACCGCTTTATGGCGTACCTGATCGAGGAGACGATGGGCGCGTTCCCGACGTGGCTTGCGCCGGAGCAGGTCCGCATCCTGCCGATCACCGACCGCACCGTGGAATATTCGAACCGGCTTGCGGCAAAGCTCGAAGAGCACGACATCCGCGTGGAGGTCGACGCCCGCAACGAGAAGATCGGGTTCAAGATCCGTGAGGCGCAGATGCAGAAGACGCCGTACATGCTCGTCATCGGCGACAAGGAGGCGGAGGAGAACACCGTTGCCGTTCGCTCCCGCAAGGAGGGAGATCTCGGCGCAATGCCTTTGGACGCGTTCCTTGATAAGATTTCAGAGGAGATTCGCACCAAGGCAAAATAATCGACTGAACCGGAATGCAGGGAACCGCACAACAGCGGTTCCCTGTTTCTGTTTTGGCTGATGACATTCTGCTTGACTGGGGAGCGCATTTGGCGTAAAATAAACAACATGGAGAAGTCTGCTCAAATGGAACGAAAACCGGCATACGGGTGGGTTGTGCTCGCGGCGGCGGCGACGGCGGCGCTGTGCTATCTTCCGCATCTGCACCTTGCATTTTCGGCGGTCGAAGAGGATGCAAAGCTGATGGCGGCGTTCGGAACGCTGACCACGTTTGCGATTCAGGCGATTCTGATGCTTCCGCTGCTGTGCGTCACACCGGCGCTGTGGGCGCGCAGCGCCTGGCGCACGCACCCGGCTGCGCTCGTTCTGCTTGCGCTGGTTGCGTTTGCCACGGGGCACATGGCGGGCGGAACGGTGCAGGAGGGACTGTATGCGATGCTGCTGATCGCGCCTGCGGGCGCGCTGATCTACGGCATGCAGCGCATGAAGCTCTCCAATTTTCGCGTGGTCTTTTACGGATCGATCGCGCTGCTGGCCGGATTGTTCGGTCAGATCTGTCTGCCGTCGATGCTTGCCGAAGGGGATGCGTATCTGGCGCTGAAAAATCTCGTTTCGGCATACGAGGTCGAATGGAATTACATGGCCGAGCTGATGACCGGCATCGACGCATCGCAGAGGGAAGCGACTCAGGCGATCGGGGATATGCTCGCCGAACTGAAGATCTATCCCGAGGTATCGACGCTGCAGCTGCTGTATTATCCGGCGGCGCTTGCGGCGCTTGCGAACGGGCTTTTATCGCATCTATTCAACCGCAGAGGCGGGGCCGATTTACAAAAGCTCCCGCCGTTTGAGGAATGGCAGGTCGAATCCGGCTACTTCTACGGCACGCTGGCCTTAACCGCTGTCGCCTATATTCTGACGATGACGGGCGTTTCCTACGGCATGGGTTTGCTGCGCGTAGCGTATGCGATGTGGCTGCTGCCGATGTCGCTCGCGGGACTGTGCGCCTTAAAGCGCTGGACGAAGGGCCGGGCCTGGGTGTTTGTCCTCGCCTGCGTGTTTACGGGCCTGTTCTATTCGATGGTCGGACAAATGCTTGCAATCTTGGGCATGCTCAGCTTTCTACAGCAGCGGATGAAACGACGGATGCAGGGAGGAGACAAATGAAGCAATATCAGGGATTGTTGATTTTTGTCGGCGTTTTTACGGTCGTTGCGGCGGCGGCGTTTATTCCGTTTCATCTCTACTGGTTTGCGCTCGCGGCATTGATCGCGGGGATTCTGCTGTTCGCCGTGCTGTTTTTGTGGCTGACGATGATTTCAACCAAGCAGCAGGAGAAGATGGATCGCGTGTTTCGGGAAAACGATTCGGCGGTTGCGCTGCTGGTCAACGAGGTGACGATTCCGGCGCTGCTGTTCGATCCCGAGACCGGACGGATCGCATGGCGCAATCCGGCGTTTGCGCAGTTGTATGACGGCAAGTACATCACCGACGTGCTCGAATCCTACAATCCGAGCCGTCCGGCAAATTCATTGCAGCAGGAGCTCGGCACCAACACCTATCAGGTGATGAACCTTGTTGTGCCGCGCAGGCACGAAAAGCAGCTGGTTTTGCAATATTGGCTCGACCGCACCGAGGCGGCGCACTATCAACGCCTGTACACCGAGCAGCGCCCGTACACGGTGCTCGTCTATGTGGACAACTATGAGGAGATCACGCGCGATGCGCAAATTCGCTCGACTTCGGTGCTTGCCGAGGTGGAACGGCTCGTTTCGGAACTGAGCAAGCGGCTCGGCGGCATCTATCGCCGGTATGAAAACGGCCGCTTCCTGCTGATTCTTGAGGCCAAGCAGGTGGAGCAGCTCGAACAGGAAAAGTTCGCGTTGATCGAGGAAGCGCATCGGATCGATACTGGCAGCGGCAAGGTCGTTTCCCTTTCGGTTGCGGTCGGGATCGCGCAGCGCATTTTCCAGTCCGAGCTCGATGCGCGTCAGGCGATGGAATTGGCGCTCGGTCGCGGCGGCGATCAGGCCGTGATCAAGGACGGCGCCGATTACCGATTCTACGGCGGACGGCGTCAGCAGGACGCGCGGCAGTCGCGCGTGAAGGCGCGCCTGTTCTCAAAGGCGCTGATGCAGTTGTTTGAAAACTCCGGCGATGTGTTCATCATGGGCCATAAGAACCCCGATATGGACGCGTTCGGATCGGCGCTCGGCGTCATGACCTGCGCCAACCATGTCGGTCGCCATGCATACATCATCATTGACGGGTCCAACCCGATGATCGAGGATGCGCTGAACCGGATGCAGCAGGACGGTTCCGCGGCGGGATTGATTATCACACCGGATGAGGCTGTCGAAATGATGCAGTCGAATTCGGTGCTGGTGGTTGTCGATACGCAGCGTGCTTCAAACACGGTTGCGCCACAGCTGCTTGAACGGGGCGAGCGCATCGTGGTCATCGACCATCATCGCCGCAATGCGGATTACATCGACAACGCGACGCGGCATTATCTCGAATCGCGCTCGTCGTCGGCGAGCGAGATGGTCACCGAGGTCATGCAATACTTTGCGGACAACGTCAAACCGTCGTCGTTTACCTGCTCTGCGCTGCTTGCGGGCATCACGAGCGATACGAAGCAGTTTGCGTTCAACGTCGGTTCGCGCACGTTTGAGGCAGCGGGGTATCTCCGGCGCAACGGTGCGGACCTCAGCTCGGTCAAGTCGATGTTCCAAAACGATTATGACAGCTTTGTGCATTGCGCCGACGTGATCGCGCATGCAACGATCCGCAAGAGCGGTATTGCGGTTGCGCATTGCGACAAGTCCGTGCCCGACAGCCGGCTGATTTCGGCGCAGGCAGCGGATGAGCTGCTGGGCATTCGCGGCATTCGCGCGGCGTTCGTGCTTGGTGAGACGGAGGATCTGGTCTCCATTTCGGGCCGCAGCTTCGGCGAGGTCAATGTGCAGATGATTCTCGAAAAGCTCGGCGGAGGCGGACATCTCACGATGGCCGGCGCACAGATTCCGGGCGTGACCTGGCAAGAGGCAATGGAGCGGCTGATTCCGCTGATCGAGCAGTATGAGCAGGAGAGCTCGGATCTGGTATAAAATGCAGGAGTGAACCGGGCGCATGCGCCCATTCAGAAAGCGACAGACGAAAGGATGGACAAGGATATGAAAGTTTTATTGGGGCAGGATGTCAAAGGAACGGGCAAAAAGGGCGAGATCGTTGAGGTTTCCGACGGATACGCCAGAAACTTTCTGTTCCCGCGCAAGATGGCAACGCCGGCGGATTCCGCGGCGGTGAATGCGGCAAACATCCAAAAGAGCGCGGCACAGCACCGCAAGTTTACGGCGGGTGTCAAGGCGCGGGAGAATGCCTCACAGCTGGAGGGCAAGCGCGTGACGATTCATGCCAAGGTCGGCGAAAACGGCAAGCTGTTCGGTGCGATTACCGGAAAAGAAGTCGCTGCGGCACTGAAGGAACAGCAGGGTATCGATCTCGATAAGAAAAAGATTTCGATCGATCCGATCAAGACGACCGGAGAATACCTTGCAAAGGCGAGCCTGTTTGAGAACGTCTCCGCCACGTTTACGGTCATTGTTGCGGAATAATGGAACAGCAGCCGCAAACCCCACAACAGGCGATTGAGAAGGCGCTGCCGAATTCGCTTGAAGCGGAACGTTCAGTACTCGGCGCGATGCTGCTTGATACCGAGGCGCTGGATGCCATGCTCGAGCAGCTGCATCCCGAGGATTTCTACCTTTCCGCCCATAACTACATCTTTGCCGCGATGCGCGATACGCGTATGGCGGGCGAAGCCGTGGACCTGATTACGCTGAACAAC
>JAUMVL010000336.1:0-1095 GCA_030530185.1 Clostridia bacterium
GTACACGCTTCGAGCGGAGAAAACGGCTCCTGATACCTTTCTTAACAGCCCCTTTACGGAACGTTTTTCATGGAATGAATCGCCCCGAATTTGCGTAAATTGATGCAGAAAGGGGGAATTCCTTATGAAACTGGATGAATTGAAAATAGAAGGTACTTCCCAAAGCACAGTCCGTCACGTCTCGGAGTTTCACGTAAATCCGTCAGAGGAGGAACAAAACAAGGTTCGGGCCGCAGGCATGACGATTAAAATCGGTCTATGTGTCGCTGCGCTGCTGGTTGCGTTCCTCATTCGAGCGGTGACGAAGGAACCAAATCAGGCGGTGCAGGTTGGAAAAACCTTGGATGCGCATGTGACGGCTACGGAGGAACCCGGCATCTTGCGGTTTGCCGAGGCAAATGCCGATAAATGGAGTGCACCTGTTGCAACGAACGACATTGAAATACTGCGGGACGGTCAACTGGTGCGGTTTACTGCCACGGAGGATGTTGTACGGTCCTGCATCGACGGAACGGTGTGGGCGCTTGAGATCGACGATCGATTTGGAAACTATGCAAGGGTCCGATCCGAAGACGGAACCGAAATCATTTTGTACGGGATGGAACAATATCAGATTCAAAAGGGAGACGTTGTACACGCAAACGATGTGCTCGGTACCGTTCCGATCGGACGCAGCGTCTATCTATCGGTATTGAAGGACGGTATTCCAATGGATCCGGCGGAATACGTGGATTTGACCATTCGAGGGAAGGATGCGGCTGTGTAGGATCGGTGAAACCGATCTGTATGTCTCATGGAGCACGGTCCTGTCACTGGTCTTGCTGCTGCTGTTGTATCCGCTGAAGAACACGGTTTATGCACTGTTGGCCTTGCTGCTGCATGAAACGGCGCATATCCTTGCAGCGAGACATCTCGGTTATACGGTTTTTGAACTGCGGCTTTTGCCATGTGGCGCCAGCATGCGCATGGAGGAGCGAAATGGATGGACGCAAGCTCCGGTTTGGATCGCACTCGCTGCACCTGCCTGCAACCTGATTGCAGCCGGGATGACGGCATTGTCATTCCTATTTTTGCCCCAATTGCATCGGGATTTGA
>JAUMVL010000336.1:1105-1536 GCA_030530185.1 Clostridia bacterium
CGGAACATGGAACTTGCTGCCCGTTTATCCGCTGGACGGAGGGCGTGCACTGCAATGGATCGTGGAACGTCGTGCTTCCCTGCGAACGGCCGGAATCATCTTAAATGCGGTGTCGGTTTCGGCTGCCCTGCTGCTCACTCTGATATGCGGCTATGGGGTTGTTCGGCTGCAATATGATCTCGGAATCATTCTTTGCGCTTTTGGGATTCTATTGATGAGCTTGGTCTTTCGACCCGGACGGGATCGGAGCGCTGCAGATCGGCTGCTGGATCACAGAAATGAGCTGCAAAAACGGAAAATGCTTCCGATACGCTCCGTCGTGATTCGTTCGACCGAGCCGATCCGCGCTGCCTTACCTTTGCTCACACGTGACCACTATCACCTTTTATGGATCGTTGATGAGAAAAATACGCGTCTTGGCATTCTGGATG